>DAOUVS010000147.1 GCA_030667525.1 Candidatus Zixiibacteriota bacterium
AATAGTGAATAAAAATTCCTTAATTTTGTAATCCAATGATATACAGGTTGTTATATGTTAGGTATTGATGAAAATAGGTTTACGATTGGCAAAGAGGTTTATTATCCATTCTCAGTTGAAATGCATTATTTCAGAGTTGATAAAAAATACTGGTCAATCTGTTTTGAGAGAATTAAAAAAGCCGGATTCCGAATTATTTCCACATCGGTGCCTTGGAGTTTACATCAAGGAAAAAATAAGGATATTGATTTTACCGGGTATAATGATTCCCGCAAAGATTTAATCGTATTTTTGGAATTGGCGAGAGAATTTGGTTTTAAGGTGATTTTAAGGCCGGGACCGCGAATTAATGCTCAATGGCCAAATGGCGGGCTACCTGAGTTTTTGTTTAACGATATAAAAATGCTGGCTCGTGACTCTAAGGGGCAGGAGATCAGGCTTCCGGATGATTATGGTGTCCAGAGTGGCTATATGCCGAGTTATTTACACTCGCATTTTTTGCATTTTCTCAGGAATTACTTTAAAACATTTGTCGAGACAACCAAAAATTATATTTATCCTCGAGGACCGGTATTCCTGGTAGAGATAGATTATGAAACATCATTTGCCGGAAATTCAAAACCTGGTTCAGCAGATTATAATCAGGACGTTTTGGCCAAATATTTTCCAGGTTTTTTGGCCTCAAGATATGAAGACATTAAAAAGCTAAATCTGGCTTATCGCGAGAAAAACAGTAATTTTGAATCTGTTGATCCACCGCGTGAATTTGGCGATCTTGATATAAAAGATATGACTAAAGTTTTTGACTGGATACGGTTCCGAGAGTTGATGCTTAAGGCCTATTTATCAAATATTGAAGAAATTATAAAGTCATATACAGTTGAACCATTATTTTTCAGGTCATTATATTTCGAAAATAGTGATTTATTACCCTCGACAGATCTATTTTCCGCAGAAGAAAATGTCTTAATGGGCGCGAATATTTTTCCTCAAGGGACATATTTTGATATTGCCCAAAAGGGACGTTATCTTCAAGGGCAACATAAATTTGCCTGGGGAGCCTCGTTTGTTTCCGGGAAGCCATTGGCTGAGGCCGATATTACGAGGGAAACCGAAGATTATTCCGACGGACTTCGTCGATTCTATCTAACCGCCGGATTGGCCAGCGGTTTTAAGGGCTTTAATCATTATATGTTTGTAAATCGGGATCATTGGCTCGGGGCGCCTTTGGCTGCTGATGGAACAATCACAAGTGGATATGAGGTTGTCAAAAGGTTTAATACCGCTATTCTCAATACCAAATTGAATGAATTGGAAAGTATCAAACAGGTTTGTGTCATTGGTAATCGCGATTATCAGCGGATGATATTACTGGATGATACTAAACAGTTCGGCTATATGGATCAGTTAATGGGTAATTGTATTAACGGCATTTGCCGCGATCTGTTAAGACTTAAAATTGATTATGATATTAGAGAAAATTTCGACATTGATGAGTTGAAAAAATATAAAGTGGTATTTATGCCATCGGCAGAATTTATGTCGCAAAAAATGCAGGAAACTATTCTGGAAATGCTAAAAGTCGGAATAAACGTTGTCCTGTGCGGGCTGATGCCAAAATACGATGATAAATTTAAGGATTGCCAAGAGCTTAGCCGACAAACAAGAATTAAAACCTCACTTGGTCCCGATATTGACATTGTTAAGTGCAAAACTGGGCAATTTACATCTCGAATTTTCGGCCATATTCTTACAACTGACAGCAAAGTCAAAAAATTAGTAACTATAAAAAAGAAAGCCGTGGGAGTGGCCTCCTCAAGATTCCCACGGGGAACATTGTATTTCTTCTCTTTTGATATTTCTTCAGAAGGTGATCATAATAAGATGACCCATTTTGAAGAGCTTTTGACTGGTTGTGGAATAACACCAATTATGTATTGTTCTGACCTTTCAGTTGATATGGTTATTAACAAAGGCGACAAACGGGCTGTATTATATATGGTGGCGCCACCCCCGGGTGAATTGTCTTCGATTGCGAATACAGGAAGTCGGGAAGTGATTGTCAGGGTTGATTTGAGAAAAATTGGAATCGTCTCGGCCAAGGTTAAACTCACCGATCTTTTTGCTGATGAAGAAGCCGAGCCGCTGAAGGTAACATCTGACAGTCTCAGAAAAGGAATCCCTCTGGATATTAGTTTCCCTGACGGCCGAATGATTCTAATTGAGAAAAGCTAATTTTAGATCATAAACATCGTAAAATTGTTTATTCAAATATAGCAGGGGTGAAATATGTATAACCGTTTTGGCTTATCAATTATCTTGTTAATATTTATTCTTTCTCTTGGATCATGCGGATCGTTAACGGTTGAAACCTTTTATGAAAATGGCGCTGTTGTAACCTCGTCTCCAACCGCCTCAGAGATTGGTCTGGAGATATTGAAACAAGGTGGGAACGCCTTTGACGCGGCGGTCGCGATCGGTTTTGCACTTGCGGTTACACATCCTGAAGCTGGGAATATTGGCGGTGGCGGGTTTGCGCTAACTTACAACGCCGTGACCGATGAGATTCATGCCCTTGATTTTAGAGAAAAGGCTCCAGGCGGAGCGACGGTCGATATGTTTTTGGATTCAAATGGATTTGTTGCCGAAAATAGCTCCCTGTTAGGTTCACGTTCGGCCGGAGTTCCCGGAACTGTGGCTGGCCTTTTTTCTCTGTGGGAAAAATATGGCAGTTTGGGGTGGTATCAACTTTTACAACCGGCGTATAAATTGGCTGATACCGGTTTTATTCTGGATCAATATCTGGCCAACTCGATAACATCGTTTGGCAATGAGCTTAAACAATTTCCTGAAACAAAATCAATTTTTTTCCCTGAAAACATTGCTCCCAAACCGGGCGACAGATTTACACAGAAAAATTTGGCGGCCACAATTCAAAGAATTGCTCTTGATAGTCTCAATGGATTTTATTCCGGAAAAACGGCCGATTTAATTGTCGAAACTATGACAAAATATGACGGTCTTATCAGTCATGATGATTTGAATTCCTATAAGCCGGTTTGGCGGAGACCGGTTAATTTTCAATTTGATTCTCTCGATATCTATTCAATGCCGCCGCCATCATCTGGCGGAGTTTTGTTGGGAATGATTTTAAAACTTTTAGAACCTGTTGATTTTTCGATTTTTGCACCCAAATCGCCGGAATATATTCATCACTTTGCTGAGGCTTGTCGTTTAGCTTATTCCGAGCGGGCCACTCATCTGGGTGATCCTGAGTTTGTAGACAACCCGCTTGACGTGATGCTATCGGATGATTTTTTGGATGCTCGTCGTGAGTTGATTGATGAAAACCAGGCTGGGATATCTCATGAAATTGAATCAGGGATTCCTCAGAATTTTTTGGAGTCGGAATCAACAACTCATTTTTCGATTGCGGATAAGTTTGGTAACCTGGTGAGTCTGACATACACGTTAAATACAGAATATGGTTCCAAACTGGTTGTTGGGGGAGCAGGCTTTTTGTTGAACAATGAAATGGATGATTTTTCAATCAAACCGGGGGTGGCCAATGTCTATGGTTTGGTTGGTGGCCGGGCCAACGAAATTGTTTCTGGTAAAAGAATGTTGTCTTCGATGTCGCCGACAATTGCCCTAAAAAATGGTAAACCGGCTTTGGTTTTGGGTTCGCCGGGTGGATCAAAAATCATTACAACGGTGGCTCAGGCGATTGTAAATATTAGTCGTTTCGGTCTGAGTCCGGAACAGATTGTGAATATGCCTAGATTTCATCATCAGTGGCTGCCAGACTCATTATACTTGGAAGAAGGCGGTTTTGATATTAATATCAAACAGGCCTTGATAGCCAAGGGACATAATATCCATGAAAGAAGTAGGTACTCGGAATTGATGATAATCACTATCAACGAAGATGGAATGAAAACAGGTGCCGCCGACCCGAGGTGTAACGGCTCGGTATCAGGATATTAAAATATTTCAGGTCGTTGGGATTTGAGAAACTACTTTACTGCTTCGGCCAATAGCGATACATCCATTTATAGCAGCTCCGGTTCCCAAAAGAAAAGTAACAATATAAATCACCCATCCGATAGTCGGCAGTTCAAAAAGAACCGATAGAATAATAAGTCCAATTATAAATTCTATTCCAATCGATAATTTTGAGTTTTTATTAATCAGACCAAACAGGTATCGGGCCAGAGTTATAGCGACATATATTTTGCCAATATAGAATAGTATGAATCCAAGTGTTAGCATCATCATTGAAACCGGAATACCAATAATCATTACTGCCGGAATTATTGCGCCGAAAGTAAGACCGATAAATGACAGACAGCCAATGGCAAAAGTGTGCCAGAAATTTGTTGCGAGTTGTTCGACTGATCGGTTAATATGATTTCTAAATAGCAGTATTAATACGAATCCGGTAAGCAGAGTCGCAAAAAACATAATAATATTGAAGACGAGGGAATCATTGTTGGATATAGTAATATCAGGCTCAGTATCGATTCCCAATTCTTGCCAGGTTATTTCACCATTTATAATCACCCCTTCATCTATAACAGCCTCATTGGCTGATTTATAAAATAAATCACCAGCTATGACCGCTGTAGAAGTAATGATAAGCTGATCTGTCTCGATATTTATATCACCATCAATTTTTCCTGATATTACTGTTTTGGCACTGGCGCCATCGACATTCCCGATGATAATACCATCCATTTTCATGTTTTCGGCTGAGTAGGTAAGATCCTGACCAATGTATGATTTTGCTCCCAGTCTTATTTCTTTTGCAAACGCCAACAGGTTGCCGTTGACCGGTCCATTAAGACGTATTTTATAGGCGAATAAACGGGCGCTGCGGTTGATTTTTCCTATATAGTCAATGTTATAGGCAAATATATTAGCATTGCCGTCAACATTGCCATTCGATGAGAGATCATAGCAAAAGGCGGTGAGATCACCCTCTACTGTACCGCGAACTTCGGAATAATTGCCGAATATATAAAGATCATCTTTTATTTGCTCATCCCGGGAAACAGAAATATCATCGCCACTGAGAAATTCGGAGGCGAGAATTACCTCTGGTGCAAACCCATAAAAGATTAATGCAATGTACCAGCTTATTAAAATGCTACTGATCTTTATCTTTTTCATATCATATACCTATATTATACTTACGGCAAGCGAACAGAGGAGTTGCGATATTATTAAAAAAAACGATGCTTGCCAGTTTCCTTTTCTATACGCATTATGTGTAAATAAAAAATAATCTGCAATAAAAAATAGTATGAATCTTCTCCGGATTATCAACAACATGTATAATTTTGTTGGTTCCAGGGTTGGTAATTACCATCCAATCGTTCCAAAAGACAATTTTATCAAGCGAATCAAATCAAGCAAAGACAATTTCGTTATAATCTCTTAAACCGCAATAAATAAAGCCTATCTTCTGCCGATAATTAGAGGGATGAGGTATATCCTTTGATTTGACATTATGAAGATATTTCAGGACAAGGGCAAAACAATACTGCCCCGGGTGGATTCTATACTTCTGCTTTCGCGGTTGTTAATCGTGTTTGCGGTTGGTGGCTTGCTATTGCAAAATGAGCTTAATTATCAGGGCACGATTCTTCTGTCGATCTTAACCGGAACGTTTCTTCTACAGCTTATTCTATTTTCAATATTGGTAAAACAGGGGAAATATGACCTAAAAAAGGCCTACCTTGTTATTATCTTATATGAGCTAATATATATTCCGATTCTTGTTTATTATACAGGTGGCTTTGAATCCAATTTTTATCTATTTTATTGTCTGACGGCTATATTCAGCGCCTATATGCTCACTTCCCGGATCTCATTGTTTATCAGCACTCTTATTTCAGCAAGCTATATTATTCTTGTATATGATAATCTTCAAGTTACCAGCGTCGTTCATGTTTTAGTAAGAATCGGATTAATTTGGTTTTTGTCGCTAACGTTATCTTTTGTTTTTGATTATATCAGGCGTTCTGAGGGTCGACTGTTAAAACTGTTTGATACTCTCAATAAAAGGACATCAGAACTGGAAAAATCGCAGGCTCATCTGGAGCTTATTTATGAAAACACCAGAGTTTTAGCCGGGATTTTGAATGTCGATGAGGTTATTGCTGAAGCAATGAAGATTACCGGGAAGCTGATGAATTATCCGGCCAGTGGGATCTTGCTAAAAGGTCCGGGCGGCAATTATATTTATCGCGGGCGAGATATTGACGGCAAGACGAATTTTCATCTCAAGGCGGCCGATTCGGAAGCGAACGGGCTGATTTTGCGAGTAGCCAAGCAGGCGGAACCGGTAACGGTAAAAGATATCGGGGGCCGTAATGATTATAAGGCGTTGCGTAGCAATACCCGATCGGTTATGATTGTTCCGATGGTGGCACACGGAAAAACGATTGGTGTCTTGACCGCTGAATCCTCAAAGTTGGGCGCCTTTGGCGGAAAAGATCAGAATATGATGATGGTAGTGGCCCGTGCCGCCGGTATGTCACTTGAAAATGCGATGCTTCATCACCAGATGGAAGAATTGACTATTACCGATGAGTTGACCGGAGTATATAATTATCGCTATTTTGCTGATAGGCTCAAAGAAGAGCAAAGACGTGCCGCCAGATATGATTTGCCTTTATCTTTGATAATGTTGGATATTGACTGGTTCAAGAAATTTAATGATACTTATGGTCATGAGGTCGGTAATATTGTATTAAAAGGAATGACAAGCGTTGTCAGAAAATGTATTCGCGATGTAGATATTCTTTGCAGATATGGCGGTGAGGAATTTGTTGTTATCCTGCCTCAAACGCCTCAGATTGAAGTTACCCTGATTGGCGAGCGGATTCGTCAGCAGATCTATGAAGCAAGCTTTGGCGGCGGTGCCAACATTCCCGACCTCAAGGTCACTGTTTCGGTCGGAATATCATCATTCCCCGAAAATGGAAAACCGCATGAAGAACTGCTTGCGGTTACTGATACTGCGATGTATCGGGCCAAAGGCAGCGGCAAAAATAGGGTGTGCGTGATTTAAGATGTTAGATAAAATTGGACAGTTGTTCATAACAGGTTTTGATACTCCGGAACCAACGGATGAGTTTCTACAATTCTATGCATCAGAGAATGTCGGAGGGATCATACTTTTTGAAAATAACTGTACCCCTCATAATCTGGCCGAAAATTCAATTAAAAGTGTAATTGAAATATCATCTGATATGATGCCGCTTATTGGTGTTGATCAGGAGGGTGGCCGGGTTTGCAGATTTCGTGGTGCACCGGCAGAATATAAATCTGCATCGGAATACGGCAAAGACAAGAATATAGAGTTATTCAAAGAACAATTTTCACGGGCCGCCCATTGTATTCATTCGCTTGGTGTCAATTTATTGTTTGGCCCGGTGGCTGATATAGAGCTTGAAGATAACGAATGTCTCAAAGGTCGAACATTTGGAAAGAAGGCCTCTTCAATTATTCCGTTTATTGAAAGCAGTATTAAAATAAGCCGAAAAGACGGTTTGC
>DAOUVS010000091.1 GCA_030667525.1 Candidatus Zixiibacteriota bacterium
AGGATCTTACTGACACCAAAATAATGGAAGAGAAAATCAGGGTGGCCGATAAATTGACCGCCGTGGGCGAACTTTCGGCAGCAATAGCACATGAAATAAGAAATCCGCTTGCCGCTATTTCCGGCTCTGTTGAACTTCTCAAAGCGACCTCTGAATTTTCTGGAGAAAATGAACGTCTAATGGACCTTATTATCAGAGAATCGATGCGTCTCAATAATATTTTATCCGATTTTCTGCTATATGCCAGAGCTAATAGAACCGTCCTCAACAGAATTGAACTGTGCCGTTTGGTCAGCGATGTATTTGAAATTATCAGGCATCAACTCTCGTTTGATCCCCAAATAGATCTGCAGCTGAAATCGTCCGAATCGTTTGTGTATGTATACAGTGATGAAGATCATCTCAAACAAGTTTTGATAAATCTCATTATTAATTCTTATCAGGCAATAGGAAGCCGATCGGGCGAAATTTATGTTGATATTGAAAATGATGATTATGGAAAAGTGGTATTAAAAGTTGTTGATGACGGTCCGGGAATAGATAATAAGATTCTTAACAGAATCTTTGATCCGTTTTATTCCACAAAAAAAGAAGGAACCGGGCTCGGTTTGGCTATTGTCCAGAGATTATGCTGTAATTTAGGAATTGATTTTTCAATTAATACTGATGTTAATCACGGAACTTCATTTATTCTAAGATTTGATCAGATTCCGGACGGCCGAGCAACCGCCACCTCCAAGAGATCAAATAGTTTTGTCATATAAATAAAAATTCATCAATATTTGGCTTGATTTTCCCCCAATCTTGTATAAATTCAATGAGATCTAAACGTTGGAATAAATTATAAGGAATCGCAATTATGAGCAACTTGTTGAAAATTATTGTTTTGGCTGGATTGTTACTGTCTTTTTGGGGATGCAAAAAATCGGATTTTACTGCCATTAATATTGAAGAGAATGATTTTGTTATTGCCCAAATAGATTCCAATACAAATATCATGGCTTCTGAGTTATATAAGCGGCTGGTACAAAGCGAACTTTTAAAGGATGGTGGGTATCTTGACTCATCCACATATTTTGATACCCTTTTTAGCATAGTCATTGATTCGATTTCTTCTTTGGAGGCATCAAACGTTAGAGTAGAAGACGATTATGTACAATATCGCCGTTTCAAAAATGATTTTCAGGTAATTTATGTTGACTATCTTTTTAATAAGATCATTATCGATCCAATCAAAATCGATACGCCTCAAGTTGTTGAGTATTATCAAAGTAATCTGAATAATTTTAAACAACCTCAGCAATTTCGAGTTTCCCATCTTATGGTTTCTGCCGCGGGATTGCGATATGGTGAAGATTCTGTCACGTATAAAGATTTTCCCGATGAGGAGCTTGATTCTATTTCACAATCTCTATTAAAAGAATACAGAACAAGAATTGACTCAACCACAACCTTTGGTGACCTTGCCTTTCAATATTCCATGCATCGGGGATCTGGAGAAATTTTTGGCGATCTGGGATATTTTCAGAGAAAAACCTACGCTTCCGAATTTGAAGCTGTTGTCTGCACCTTGGGAGTTGGTGATGTTTCTGGACCTTTTGAGACCAGAGATGGCTGGCATCTGGCTCAACTAACTGATTTTATTGATTCCACTACTTTATCTTTGGATACTGTTTATCAGCAGGCTTATAATCAGCTGTTAAATAATAACGCGCGTGACGCAAGTATAAAATTTATTGATTCAATCGGTAGCATAGCCGAATTTGAATTTAATGATTCGGCTCTGAAAATTCCAGCCAGTATTGTTCCTGATTCGGTTTGGGCGGCTATTGTAAATAATAGGGATACCATTGATTTCTTTGGATTGGCCGATTATTTCTTTGGTTATAAAAAAGCGGCAGGGTTGGATTCTCTCACCTTTGATGATCTTAAGCTTGGTCTACAAAGAAAAGCCGCGCAGACACTTATTATGCAGGCAGGAGATGATCTAGGGATTAACAAAGATTCCGCAATTGTTACGCAAAGAAAAGAACTTTATCATAAATATGCCAGACGAATAATAGGCTCCAAAAGCAACGATCCCGGATACAATCCGACAGAAAATCAAATTGAAGAGTATTATAACCAGCATATTGAAGAATATATTTTAAAGAAACCTGTCAGTGTGCAGCATATTATTGTTGAAGATTCTATTTTTGGTGAATTCTTGAGGGATCAGGCTATGTCAGGAGTCGATTTCCTTGAATTGGCCCAAGAGCATTATCCCGGTGCTGAAGAAATTAGAGTCGCCGCCGCCGATTTGGGATTTATCGGTGAGGGCGAAATGCCGGATGAATTCTATAAATTGGCGTTAAGGACTGGCAAAGGGACTGTTTCTCATCCGGTCAAAACGGAATGGGGTTATCATATTATATATGTTGTTGACAAGCAGATAAATAAAACTCTTGAACAGGTTCGTAATCAAATATCAACAACTTTGCGTCAGGAACGCCAAAAAGAAACCAGAAAGAAATGGCATCAAGACATGCTTAGCGGGCATAAAGTCACTTACTATTTGGATTCTCTCAAGAAGCTGAAACTCCCACCAGACGCTGAACGCAAGCAATAAAACTCTTGCATGTTGTGGAGAATAAACAAAAAAATCAAATACCTTTTCGGAAAGAACTCTACCGAAAACTAACTCATCTGGGTGCGCTGGTTATCCCCGGCGGCTATTACTATTTCGATTTGAGCCGCTTCGAAATGCTCTCGATTATGGTTCCTGTTGCTATTGGGATGATATTTATCGATATCTCTCGTCTGCGCGGATGGCGATTCTGGAACCTTTTCAAACCAATGATTTCCTCAATGGCCAGAGAGCATGAAGTCAAAGGCGATTTTACCGGCGCGGCATATATTCTGACCACGGTTTGTCTGGTTGTTGCCCTGTTTGATAGGCCGGTGGCTATAGCGGCGCTCGCCTTTATTATGACTGGAGATAGCGCTGCCGCTCTGATCGGACGGAAATTTGGAAAACATAAATACGGGCGAAAATCACTTGAGGGTTCATTGGCGTTTTTGGTGGTGGCGATTATTACCGCCTATTTTATTCCTGATTTGCCGATAAAAATTGGATTGATTGGCGCCGTGGTGGCAACGATTACCGAGGCGTTCTCATTTACAATTGATGATAATCTAACCGTTCCATTGGTCAGTGGGCTGGTGATGCATCTCTTGTTATTTATAATTTAATAATTGGTTTGACAGATATAAAGAAATGATATTATGAAAAAGACAAAAATTGATCTTAGATCCGATACGATCACGAAACCATCACCGGAAATGAGAGAGGCGATATTTAATGCCAAAGTCGGTGATGATGTTTTCGGCGATGATCCGACGGTAAACCTTCTTCAGGAGAAAACCGCCGAACTGTTTCGCAAGGATGCCGCTCTGTTTGTTCCCTCCGGAACGATGAGTAATCAGTTGGCGCTGAAAACATTGTCAGAACCGGGATGGGAGATGATCTGTGAGCGGGAGTGCCATATTGTCAATTATGAAACCGGTGGACCGGCAGTACACTCATCTTTAATGATTAATATGCTCACTACTGAATATGGCGTCATGCCTGCTGATGAAATCGAAGCTAATATCAGACATGATGATATCCATACACCAAAAACGAAAATTGTCACGGTTGAGAACACTCATAACCGGCATGGCGGAACAATCTGCCCACTTGATGAAATTTTAAAAATTAGAAAAGTTGCCGATAAACATAATCTGCTGATGCATCTTGATGGTGCCAGGCTCTGGAATGCCCATGTTGCGACCGGGATTCCGTTGGCCGATTGGGTCGCTCCGTTTGATTCGATTTCGGTCTGTTTCTCCAAAGGTTTGGGGGCACCGATCGGTTCGATGATGCTCGGGTCACGCGATTTTATTGAGAAGGCGCGGCGCAATCGGAAACTGTTTGGCGGTGCTATGCGTCAAGTTGGGATCATCGCGGCGGCGGCGATATATGCTCTCGATAATAACATCAAACGATTGGCCGATGACCACGCCAACGCCAGACTTCTTGCCGAGGGATTAAATAATATCGACGGTTTCGATGTTGATATGCCACGGGTTCAAACCAATATCGTTATTGCTGATATAAGCAAAACAGGCAAAAGTTCGAATGAAGTGGTTTCGACTTTGGAAGAGAATGGTGTCTTATCGGTACCATTCGGGCCGACCACAATTCGTTTTGTCACGCATTTAGATGTCAGCCGGGAAGAGTGCGAAAAAGCGGTCGAGATTATTTCAGGACTGAAATTTTAATAGCTTCGATACTAAAATTTGGTGGGAGGTCGTAATGTTTAGAATAGTGACTAATTGGACTATTATTATAATTTTATTTGTATTTGCTTCTTGTCTGCTTGTGTGCGGCGGTTCGCCTTATTCAGACGAGATACCGGAAGTGCTTCAGCCGGCCGGAGATAATCGCGTCGAGTTGGAAAAAGTACTATCCCATTATGCCTCCGGTGATGATTCTCTTAAACTAAATGCCGCTTTATATTTGATAGCCAACATGGAAGGGCACTGCTATGTGACCTATAGCATGGTTGATACGGTGGGGACAACAGTTGCTTTTGATGTCCTTGATTATAAAGATTATGAAAGTTTGACAGCGGCGGCTGACAGTCTGGAATCTAAGTATGGGATGCTTGATTTTGAGAGAAATGAGAAGATAAATGATTTGGATAGTATCAAAGCCGAATTCTTAATTAAGCAGATAGATTATGCTTTCAAAGCCTGGCGCGAGAAACCATGGGCAAAATCTTTTTCGTTTGAAAATTTCTGTGAATATATCCTGCCTTATCGCGGCAGCAACGAACCGCTGGAGGAATGGCGGCAGACGTTTTGGGATAAATACATAGAAATAGAATCTGGTATGACCAACAGCACAGACCCGGTTGAGGCTGCGGCAATTATCAATGATGATATTAAATCATGGTTCGGTTTTGATCCGCGCTACTATTATCATCCAACTGATCAGGGGCTGTCCGAAATGGTGTCAAACGGTCTGGGTCGGTGCGAAGATATGACCAATGTTACGATCTACGCCATGAGGGCCAACGGACTGGCCGTTACCAGTGATTATACGCCATATTGGGCGAACACCGGAAATAACCATGCTTGGAATGCAATCGTTACACCTGACGGAAAAGCGATTCCGTTTATGGGAGCCGAGAGTAATCCGGGAGAGTATCATCTGGCCAATAAACTGGGCAAGGCGTACCGGAAAACATTTGGCAAACAGATAGATAATCTTGTCTTTCAGGAACAAAAACAAGAGGAGTTACCGGGCTGGCTTGCCGGTAAGAATTATATTGATGTAACATCACATTACACAAATGTTTGCGACGTCGAAGTCAAATTTGAAGAAGAAATCGATGACTCAATTGATATCGCCTATCTGTGTGTTTTTAATTCCGGAGAGTGGAAACCAATTCACTGGGGAAGGATAGAAAACGGCTCGGCTAAGTTTTCTGACATGGGGACAAATATCGCCTACCTTCCGGCACTTTATGTCAACAAAGAAATTTTGCCGTATGGAGCGCCGTTTATTCTTGGAGAAGATAACAATTCCCGTAAACTTCAGCCGACGAACGAAAAGATAGAAACGATGAAGTTGATTTCAACTACTTATCGCAAGCTGGAAAAATCAACCGATGGAATCAGCCAGACGTTTTTCACACCGGGGCAGAAGTATGAACTGTCTTATTGGTCGGATGGCTGGCAGTCACTTGGATTGTCCGTCGCCAGTGATGGCCCTCTGGTGTTCGAGGATGTCCCCGAAGGATATCTCTATTGGCTGGTTGCAAAAGATTCAGATAGCGAGGAACGTATTTTTACGTTTGAAAGCGACAGCCAAATCTGGTACTGATATTTGGGAATTAGATATTTGGAAAATCGTACCGGGCAAAAATCCTCGATTCTAATAAATTAAAATAACATTTAAAATGTGGCTGTTGGTATCGCCTGACTTTTCCAATATATAACTTGACAAGTTCTTCTGAAAAGGACTAATATGATGTATTAATTTGTAGATTTCCTTAAATCAAAAGGAGAGGTTAATGGCCGTAAAAATATCGAGCCAGAGCATGTGGACATGGATGTTTCAGCGTCTTTCCGGATTGTTTCTTGGTTTTTTTTTGGTGACACATTTAAATGTGCATCACCTCTTTCATGATATCACATCAGCCGGTTTGATTAGCTTCGAAACTGTCCGAACAAATCTGGCCTCATCAGGTTTCTGGAAAGTGTATTATTTTCTGTTTGTTCCATTTATTGTTTTCCATGCCCTCAACGGGTTATGGGCAATAATCGCCGATTACCGGATGCCCGGGACGCTGTCGATTTTGATCAAAACAGCCTTCTGGATTTTTGCGGCGGCTCTGATAATCACTGGTTTCTTCACACTAAAGAATCTGTTTTAAGGGGGGCGGTGATTTATGAGTAATAACAAATTACAGGAAACGATCAGGGATGCCGCTCTCAATAAAAATATTGGCAGTTTCTCATACTGGCTGCACCGTCTGACCGGTATTGGATTGGCGGTATATCTTTTGATGCACACTTTTGTGTTGTCATCGGCGATATCTGGCGAAACGGCTTTTAATGAACGAATGGGTGCGGTCCAGAATCCGTTTTTTGCCGTCCTTGAGATATTTTTAATTGCAGGAGTTTTTATCCACATGTTAAACGGTCTGAGAATAACATTAGCCGATTTCTTCGGCTGGTCACGAATGCATAAATCAATATTTTGGATAATTGCAATAATATTTTTTGCCTTGATGATTATTACGATTTTGCTAATATGGCCGAAACTCAACCCTGCTAACTATCCGGTGGGGGGTTGATATGTTTTATGATGTAATTATAGTCGGCGGCGGACTAGCCGGATTGCGGGCGGCGATTGCGGCTCATGATGCCGGAGTTAAAGTCGGATTAGTCTCGAAAATTCATCCGGTAAGGTCGCACTCCGGTGCAGCGCAGGGCGGAGTTAACGCTGCTTTGGGAAACCATCCCGATGGACATGATGATACCCCCGAACGGCATGCCTACGATACAATCAAAGGTTCGGATTTTCTGGCCGATCAGGATGCTGTAGAACTGATGGCTAATATGGCGCCCGAGATCATTATTGAGTTTGAACACTGGGGTTGTCCGTTTTCACGGTATGAGGACGGTTCAATTGCCCAGCGTCCGTTTGGAGGAGCCGGTTTTCCACGCACATGTTATGGTGCCGACCGCACCGGTTTGTATATGCTCCATACCTGCTATGAGCAGGTGGTCAAACGCAATATTGATGTTTTGTATGAACATTTTGTCACCAGACTTGCGGTTAAAAATGGGCGGTGCACCGGTGTTATCGCACTGAATCTTCACACCGGCGAATTTGAAGCGATTGCCGGTAATGCGGTTATTTTTGCCACCGGCGGTTCGGGACGAGTTTATTCGATCAATACTACTAACGCTCATGCTTCGACCGGGCTGGGAATTGCTATTCCATACTGGGCCGGAGTCGCGCTGAAGGATATGGAGTTTATCCAGTTTCATCCGACCGGTCTGGAAGGTTCATCAATTCTGATGACCGAGGGATGTCGTGGCGAAGGCGGCTATCTTCTCAACAACAGGGGCGAACGGTTTATGAAAAATTATGTCTCGGAAAAAATAATGGAACTGGCGCCGCGCGATATTGTTGCCCGTTCGATTCAAACCGAGATCAACGAGGGTCGCGGTTTTGAAGATAGTTTTGTGCATCTTGATCTGCGGCATCTGGGGGAACAGAAAATCAAAGAAAAGCTCCCCGGTATCCGTGAAATCTGTTTGAAATTTAAGAATATCGATCCGATAAAAACGCCGATTCCGATTCATCCGGCAAATCATTACACCATGGGTGGTATCGACTGCGATAAAAATGGGGAAACATCGCTTGAAGGATTTTACGCCGCCGGTGAGTGCGCCTGCGTTTCGGTGCATGGTGCCAATCGATTGGGTGGTAATTCGCTTCTTGATACGATTGTTTTCGGGACTCAAACCGGCAGGTATGTCGCCGGAAAAGTAAAAGGGATGTCGCAGACGGTTGACACTGATGCCCTAAATAACGGGCTGGATGCTGAAAAAGAGAGATATGAGAGACTGCAGTCTTCAGAAGGTAAGGCGAATCCATACGATATAAGAAACGACCTGTCTAAGGTGATGAACGAAAAGATCGGTATTTTCAGAAATGAAACCGATATGAAAGCGGCGGTTGATGAGATCAAAATGCTGAAGATAAAATTCGAAAAACTGCGGCCGATTCCCAATACCGTAAAGTTCAATTATGATTTTTTGTGGGTCACCGAGATCGCCGGAAACCTTGATGCCGCACTTGCTATCGCCACCGGTGCCTTGAATCGCACCGAATCACGCGGGGCCCATTACCGCATTGATTTTAATAAACGGCTTGATGACGAGTGGCTGAAACATACTTTGCACACCTATCATCCTTCGAACCCGGAGATTACCTACAAACCGGTAACGATGGGCAAGTATGAACCGGAAGAAAGGAAGTATTAATATGCCGACTTTCAAAGTATTCAGATATGACCCCGACAAAAATGATCCTCCCTATTTTCAGGATTACGAAGTCCCTGATCATAAAGGGATGACGGTTCTGGAGGCTCTTTATTATATTCTGGAGAATCTTGATCCAACGCTCGCTTTTCGTTCGTCGTGCCGGATGGGTGTCTGCGGTTCCTGCGCCATGCATATTGATGGTCAGTACGGTCTTGCCTGTGAAACGCAGGTTGCTGCCTTGGGAAATAAGATAACCATTCGTCCGCTGGCGCATATGACTGTTATCCGGGACATGGTGGTCGATCTCGATCCGTTTTTTGCGCAGTACGAAGCAATTAAACCGTATCTCATTCCCAAGAATGCTCCTGGTCCACGAGAATATGCTCAGACACCGCGTGAAAGAAAGAAACTGGATATTCTGGTTGATTGTATTTTGTGTGCCTCATGTTATGGATCATGTCCGGTAGTCGGGACCGATGAAAAATATCTTGGTCCTCATGCCTTGTTAAAGGCGCTTCGATTTATCGATGATTCGCGCGATGGTCAAACCAATGAGCGTTTGGCTTTTGTCGCCAATGATTCCGGTATCTTTCGCTGTCATACGATCTTTAATTGCCAGCAGGTCTGCCCGAAAGATCTTGATCCGACCGGCGCGATTGGTAAATTGAAGATGAAATCGCTCTGGGCCAAATTAACCGGGAAGCTGAAATCTTCCGGTTGAGATAAATCTCTATCTTAAAAAATCTCATTGATTAAAGGGCAGGAGTTATTGACTTCTGCCTTTTTTAAAGATAATATATTCCATGGGTGGGTTCGAAATTATATTAATAGGAATCGGTCTGGCGATGGATGCCACCGCCGTATCAATTACCTGTGGGGCAACTATTATCACAAAAAGATTTATAAATGCGATCAAAGTCGCGCTGTTTTTTGGCGTTTTTCAGGGTTTTATGCCTGTTGTCGGATGGTTGGCCGGGGTGACATTAAGAGATGTAATAACTGAACTGGATCATTGGATCGCTTTTGCTTTACTGGTTTTTATCGGTGGTAAGATGATTTATGATTCCACTCGGCATGACTCCGATCAGAATCGATGTCTGCTTCTGACATATCCGGTTCTTTTTACTCTTGCTATAGCCACCAGTATTGATGCGCTCGCGGTTGGTGTCGGCTTTGCTTTTCTTGATATATCAATACTGTTTCCAGTGCTAATTATAGGAATTATCACA
The DNA here is from genome assembly GCA_030667525.1 of Candidatus Zixiibacteriota bacterium. Lineage (GTDB taxonomy): Bacteria > Zixibacteria > MSB-5A5 > GN15 > PGXB01 > JAAERC01. The sequence goes on from DAOUVS010000091.1 coordinate 9,819, forward strand.
GCCGTTTTGTCTTTCGCTGCATTTTTTGCCGGCAACGGATTGGCAAAAATATTGGGCAATAAAGTCGAAATCGCCGGTGGGATAATTTTGATTGGAATAGGCACCAAAATTTTGATAGAGCATACTTGTTTTTTAGAATGAATTAATTTAATACTTTTGGGCCACTGCCAAAATTGCAAATTAATTAGATATCAATTTCAAATAATCTTTTTTGATTGCACAGAAATATTATTTTTTGTATTATTGATATAATTATCAGAAATTGTTAGGGACTCGATCTCATCTCCCGATCCGGCTCCCAGATCCTTGAGCTTCCTGGCCGAAACCAGAACGCG
>DAOUVS010000013.1 GCA_030667525.1 Candidatus Zixiibacteriota bacterium
AGGTATTACAAAACTCGTAAATACACCAAGCACCTGATCAAAAGGCTTTAATCTTATTATTTCATAGGAAAATTCATCGTATGGGTCATCATTTATTAGTTTAATATTGGATTGGATATTATCCGATCTGGCTATCAAAAACGATAATGAAATTATTAAAAAGACAAACAATTTGTAATAGATTCTCATTGATACCTCCTGCGAAAATTTGCGGTCTGCAGATGCCCACATCATATCTTTCCTATCGACTTATAATATAATACAAACGAGTCTATAAATCCATCCATAATATTTGGCTCACCATGTATCTCAGAAAAAAATAAAAACCGGGAGATTCATTCCGATCCCTTATAAAACTTCTAAACAGAAAACGATTTTATTTCATTTATGTGCCGTCAGGAACCCCTTCCTGAGGGAATTTAGTGGATGTTTTTACTTAAATTCAAAAAAACATTTATTGACAAATCAAGCGGTTAACTATATCGTTTGCCAAACCCTTAACACGGAGAAAACATGGATCAGGCCCTTCAGGGAAAAATAGAGAAATTTACATTACCAGAGATATTTCAGCTTATTGCCAATAGCAAAAAGACCGGAACCCTTGGTATCCAGAATAGCAATGATATCATCATGGTTTACTTTAAAAATGGTCGTATCACCTATGCTTATGGCCCGCGCCAGACAAGCCACATCGGTCAACTGCTCAGCGATAACGGCAAAATATCGGCCGGACAACTTGAAGATGCGATTGCTTACCAATCGAATGCCGAGGTAACCAAACGTTTGGGTCAGATATTGGTTCAAAAGAAATATGTCACTCAGGATGATCTGGATGAAGCTATTAAACAGCAAGTCGAGGAACTGGTTTATTCGCTTTTATCCTGGGGTGACGGCTCATTTAAATTTTATGATAATCAGTACCCGACCAATGAGGAAATCACCGTCAATCTTTCGGTCGAAAATGTTATTCTGGAAGGATTACGCCGAATTGACGAAATTAACCACCTCAAAGAAACATTACCCGATTTTGATAAACCGCTGAAGATGTCGGAAGCGACTTGCGGCCGTGGAAAAGATATTTCCCTCAGCCCGGAGGAATGGAATCTCCTGGCTTTGGTTAATGGACGGACCAGTATCAATGATTTATTAGAGCAAAGCGACTATCCCAGGGTAAAAACAATTGAGCGTCTGGCCTCGCTAAAACTGGCCGGTCTTATCACCGAATCGGAAAAACCTGCCGAAACTGGCGATCACCTCGCGGTGATGGTTAACCGTGTTTCCGGTCTTTTGGAAGATTATTTAACGCACCGAACAGGCAAGTCGAAAAAGGAAAAGGTCGGTGAGGGAAACAATTGAGCCGGTTGAAAACATTAAAAAGGCTGGAATCAAATCTTAAGCATTTATTGACTTCGGTCGCCCGGCTGGAAACCGATCAAATTGAGACCTTAAATTCGATCAACGTTCTCGATGATATCGCCCGCGACTCGCTTAAAGGGCGTTATGTCAACAACCGGCTTGGCAGTTGGATGGCCAAAAATAGGGTTCTGGTTGATGAGGGCCGCCTCAAAAAAACCGCTATCTCTGCTGTTGGCAATCTCTTAAGTGATATTAAAAATGGTCTCGACAAAACTGATCCCGAATCAAAAAAACTGTTTGACGAAATAGATAGCTGGTTTACCAAAGGTGTTGTTCCGGGCCGAAAAGTGGTTCTGTCACGTCCCCCGGAGATCTCAGAATCAGATCTGACTGAACAATATTTTGAACTTTTTAAAAAAGAAACCGAGCAATTAACCTATTATAAAGAGCATGGCGACCATATTTTGTCTATGCTTGACGATATTTTGAAAAACGCGGAAGTTAAAAATGACCCGATCTATCTTCATATGGCCGGCTCAATTATATATTATTTGAAAAACAAAGGTTATAAGATCGATCCTTATGTCAGAAAGCTCCGATTTCTCGAAAAAGATGAGAAAAAGTAAAAAAAGAGAAGAAAAAGCCAAAAAATGTTGAGTAAAGAAGAAAAAGCATACTGTTCGGCAATGACCGCCCTTAAAGTTGAGGATTATTCGACCGCTTCAGTTTTCTTCAAAGATGCCGAAAAACAGTTTGCGGGAAATGACGATTTTTGTATATTGCAGCAGACGACCGACCTGCTGTTGGCGGTTAAAGAAGAAATATCTGCTCTTGAAAAGAGTTAGAGTAACTGGAGTGAATTGAAATGGCTAAGAAACAAAGCTTTGCCGATAAAGCATCAAAGAAAAAGTTTGAAAAGACCTGTCCGGTCTGTGAAACACCGCTTAATTATATTAAATTCGTCAAAGCGGAACGTTCAGAAAACGGATGGCGCTATCGGTCAAACAATATCGGCGTCTGCAAATGCAATCATTCGGAAGTGTATGGTTGATATTTTAAAAAAGACTGTTTAAAAATCCCGCTTTTTTCGAGGGCGGGATTTTTATATTATTATGATTATGCAGCACCTACTTGAAAAAAAACTATTTCCATATGTAATCAAACCGGGGCGTTATACCGGCGGTGAACGGGGCTTGGTAAAAAAACCGGCCGAAGGCCGACTATCAATGGCGTTGGGTTATCCCGATATGTATGAGATCGGGATGTCTTATTCCGGTTTGCAGATATTATATAATATTATCAATAATGATGACAGATTTCTATGTGAACGGTTTTTTGCTCCCAATCGAGATGCTGAAAAAATTCTTCGAGACGAAAATATTCCAATATTTACTCTGGAATCATTTCGTCCCCTTGGTGAATTTGATATTATCGGGTTTACTCTCTCGTATGAAATGGTCTATACCAACCTGCTTAATATTTTGGATCTGGCCGGAATACCGCTGCGTACAAAAGATCGAACCGATAACTCTCCCCTGATTATAGCCGGAGGCCCGGTAATAAATAATCCCGAACCGACCTCTGATTTTGTTGATCTTTTCTATCTTGGCGATGCCGAAGAAAACATAATTAAAATTCTTGAGATAGTAAAAGATTCAAAAGAGCTACCGCGAGCAGAGAAATTGAAGCGACTGGTGCAGGAAGTTCCATCAGTCTATGTCCCGGAATTCTATGATCCAAAAACATTGAAACCAAAAAACGGTTTTACCCCCGAATCTGTTAAATCTGCCCGACTGAAAAGTCTCAAAGCTGAATATTATCCAAGAAATAATCTGATCCCATATATCGAAACGATCCATGATCGTCTCTCGGTAGAAATTATGCGGGGATGCCCGCGAGCCTGCCGTTTCTGTCAGGCAACATCTATTTACCGACCGGTTCGTTTACGACCCAAAGAAGAAATTATGGAGCAGGTTTACGATCAGCTTGGTAAAACCGGCTATGATGAGGTCTCGCTGTTATCGCTTTCCTCAAGCGATTATCCCGACATTGTGCCACTGATGGCGCAGTTATCTTTGCAACTGCAAAAAAAACAGGTCGCCCTCTCGCTGCCATCACTGCGACCCGGAACTTTTACGCAAGAGCTGGCCGATGCGGTCAAACTATGCCGCAAAACCGGATTGACCTTTGCCCCCGAAGCCGGGACCGAACGACTGCGAGCGGTCATCAGAAAAGATATCACTGATCAGCAATTGTATGACACCATTGAGCTGGTTTTCAAAAACGGCTGGAATCTGGTCAAACTTTATTTTATGATCGGCCTGCCGACCGAAACCGATGAGGATATCGAGGGAATTGTTGAGATGATTCGCCGGGTCAATCTTATCGGTAAAAACGCGAAAGGGAAAAAAATAATTAATATCACTATTTCTCCTTTTTCGCCAAAATCGCATACGCCTTTCCAATGGGATATGCAGCCATCGCCGGAATATATCAAAGAAAAAGGCGAGTATCTCAGACACGCCGTTAAATGCCCGTTTATAAATATTAAACTTCGTGATCCCAACCTTTCATTTCTTGAGGGGGTCATTGGACGTGGCGGCCGTGAAATGGGAGCAGTTATTAAGACCGCATTTGAAATGGGTGCCCGTTTTGACGGTTGGGGTGAGCAGTTCAATTTTGAAATCTGGAATGAAGCTTTTATCAATAACAACATCGACCCTCGTCAATATTTAAAAGGCCGCCCATTTTCTGAAAATCTTCCATGGTCACCGATTGTTCTGCATGTGACAATTGATCAGCTGATCAAAGAACGCAAGCGAGCTTCGATAACTGTAAATGAAGCAGACATCAAACCGAAAACACCGGATGAGCCTGGCTCAGAATCAACTTTTGATGGTGGTTTCGGGCGCTCCCCTAAAAAGGCATTTGGTCGAACCGGATTAGCTCCGGTCACAGGAAACGTTAGAATCCGTTGGGGACGTAAAGGTCTCAGCCGCTTTATGTCGCATCGCGACAATCTGAGGGTTTTTGAACGGGCGATCAGACGTTCCGAAATGCCGATTGCCTTTACACAGGGATTCCATCCGCACATGAAAATGTCGTTTTCGCCGCCATTATCTATTGGATATACGTCAGAATCGGAATATCTTGATCTGATTCTGGATCGACCGTTTCATCCGGATATGGGCGAACGGTTAAAAGAAGAACTTCCTGACGACTTTTTTATTGTCTCCACCGGAATGATTTTGAATACAAAAATTTCGTTATCGGGAAAACTCAATCGAGTCGAATATCAGGTAAAAGTGGAACCGGATGATAATATCCGGAGTAAAATTGATATCTTTATGGCTCAGGAAAAAGTTGAAATATCCCGGACGTCAAAAGGGATTGAAAGAATTATAGATATTCGACCGGCTATCTATAAGCTCGGTTATGAAAAAACAAATGTAGATAATGCTGAAACGGGAATTATTTATATGGAGCTTGGAATCGGGACCGGTGGTTATGCCAAACCTCCCGAGGTAATTGAGATGGCAAATATTATCGATAAACACGATATCCCGGCTCTTGTTTTTTTGAGAAAAGAGATGTTTTTTGTAGATGAAGCGGAAAACAGATTAACGCCGATGGAGTTTTGATGACTGAAACTAAAAAGAAATATGATCCTGTTCGCGCTGCAGCGGTTGAAATACTGGGACTTATCGAATCCGAAGGTGACTCCTCCGAAGAAACCATTCGCAAGGTAACCGACTGCCTGCCGCTCAGCAATCTTGACCTTCGTTTTATTCGACAACTTGTTAATGGTACGGTTAAAATGAAACGACGACTCGATCATGATTACAAGTTTTACCTGAGCAAACCATCGGGGAAAATGTCGCCCGAATTGATCAATATTTTAAGGCTTGGGTTTTTTCAGTTATTTTTTACCGATCGTATTCCAAGTGCCGCCGCTGTCTCTGAAAGTGTCAATCTGGCTTATCATTTCTGCAATAAATCCCACGCACGGCTGGTTAATGCCGTGATGCGGTCGGCTCTACGCCAGCCGGAAAAAGTTGTTTTTGCCAGTCAGGAACATGATCCGGTTAAATATCTGGCCGATTTTTATTCGTACCCAGACTGGTTTGTCGACTATTGTCTTACAGAATTCAAACGTGAGGCGACAGAAAAACTTTTATTAAATATGAATAAGCCTCCTCATTTTTCATTCCGAGTAAATCTTGTTAAAAGCAAAGCTGAAGAAGTGACGGAAATTCTTGATAAAGAGGGATACGAATATAATCCGGGGTTGTTCCTTTCTGATTTTATTCAGCTTAAAAAAGGCGGTATCCCCCCTTCACATGAATTAATAAAAAGCGGGCATATTTATATCCAAGACGAATCGGCCGGTCTTGCAGTGAAATTGTTAAATCCAAAAACAAAAACCAGAATGCTTGATATGGCTGCCGCTCCGGGCGGTAAGGCGATTTATGCCGCCGTCAGGATGCATAACAAGGGAATGATCACAGCTCTGGATAAATCGCGCCCGCGGCTTGAGTTGATGATGGAAAATGTCAGCCGGCAGGGCATAAAAATTATCAACCCTGTCCATGCCGATGCGCTTGAATTTGAAGCCGAGCCGTTTAATCGGATCCTGCTTGATGTCCCCTGCTCCGGCTGGGGTAATGCCGGAAAGCATTCTGATCTACGCTGGCAGAAACAACCGGAAGATATCGACCGGCTGTTTAAAATTCAGAGTATGATGATTGATAAGGCGGCCAAACTTGTGAAACCGGGTGGGATTCTTGTTTACTCCACCTGCACTATTATCAGACATGAGAATGATCAGGTTGTTGAAGAGTTCTTATTAAGAAGAAAAGACTTTACTTTGGAATCAGCATCTGAGTATCTTGACGATGAAATAGTTTCGGAACGCGGTTTCATGAAAACCTATCCGAATATCGAGAGACTTTCCGGTGCCTTTGCGGCCCGGTTAAAGAAGATTGTACATTGAAATTTATTGAATTGATATAAAAAGAACTGGCCAAAAATGGAATTTACAGACTTAGATAAAGTTTATAACAAGGAATCATTATACAATAAACTGATTCCCCCCGACAGTCGGCGGCGGATGATAATGAACTTTTTTGTTATTCCGATTGTTTCTCTTATTTTGTTATATCTGATAATAGACAATATTGTGATGCCTTTGATTACCCGGCACGGCTCCGAATTTGAATTACCGGAAGTTGTCGGCTACCAGATGCAGGATGCCGAACATGTCCTTGATCTGGTCGGACTTGGCATTGATGTGACCTCGGAAGAATATCATGCCGATAAAGAAGAAGGTACTGTTCTTTCACAATACCCGCTGGCTGGCACTAAAGTAAAATCAGGACGAATTGTCAAAGTAACAACATCGATCGGTCAAAAATCGGTCAAGGTACCGCTATTGGCCGGATTTTCGGTTCGCCAGGCCAAACTTAATATCGAGGGCAGCGGCCTTATTCTTGGTGATATAGCCTGGACCTTCAGCGATTCACTTCCCGAAAGAGTTGTTGTTTTTTCATATCCGTCATCCGGGACCGAAATACCGTACGGCTCGCAGGTGAATCTGATGGTCAACCGCGGGCGACTTTCAGGGATTGTCTTTATGCCGAAACTGGTCGGTCGGTCACTCGATGAGGCTCGTTCACTGATTGATGGAGCAGAATTAATAATCGGTCTGATAAAATATGTCAGGGATGAAAATTATCTTCCCGAAACGGTTTTGGAACAATCGGTCGAAGAGGCGGTCGAACTTGAGGTCGGCGAGGAAATCGACCTGATTGTCTCGACAACGGAATAGGAATGCGTTAGGTGAAAATAGCCCCATCAATATTATCAGCAGATTTTTCAAAATTCGGTCAGCAGATTCAAATGGCCGAAAAGGCTGGCGCTGATATAATTCATCTTGATATTATGGATGGCCATTTTGTCCCAAATATCTCTTTTGGGGTCGGCATTTCAAAAATGTCAAAATCGGTCTCAAATCTTCCGCACGACGCTCATTTAATGGTTACCGATCCTGAAAATTATTATGATGAATTATCAGCAGCCGGAATTGAGTATATCAGCTTTCATATCGAAATAGACGGTGAAAGAAAAAATCTCGGCGAAAATCGATGGGTTTATGTTGCCGACAAAGTTAATAATCCGGCTCGAATAGAAAATAATATCAAAAAAATTAAAGATTTGGGCAAAAAGGTCGGAATTGTGGCAAATCCACCAACATCTTTTGAACTGTTCAAGCCATATCTTAAAAAAATCGACCTTTTGCTATTAATGTCGGTTAATCCAGGCTTCTCCGGGCAGGGATTTATCCCGGAAATCTATGAAAAACTGGAAAAAGCTGATAAATATCGTCAGGAAAACGATCTTTGCTTTGAAATCATGATTGACGGCGGCGTCAATAAAGAAAATGCCGAAAAACTTGTTTTGGCCGGAGCCGACATTCTTGTCAGCGGCTCCTCATTCTTCCAATCCTTAGAATTTCAGGAGTTTATCCGAAAACTAAAGGCGTAGAAAACACTTGCGGTTTGAGGCCAAATTCATATATTATTTAGCTCTGCTATAGGAGCGGTATGCCTATTTTTGAGATTGGTAAATTATGTTTGGTGAACTGATAGACAAATTTGACGGAATTTTCAAGAAGCTTCGCGGTGCCGGGAAGCTGACGGAAAAAAATATCAAGGACTCATTGCGCGAGGTCCGCAGGGCTTTGCTTGAGGCCGATGTTAATTACAAAGTCACTAAAGAGTTTATCAAAAATGTTGAACAACTTGCAGTCGGCGAAAAAGTATTAAAATCTATTGAGCCGGGTCAGCAGATTATTAAAATTGTCCATGATGAATTAATAAAACTGCTCGGCGAAAAAACCGAACCGTTGGCACCGATTGATAAGAGCCCGACCATTTATATGCTCAACGGTTTGCAAGGTTCGGGTAAGACAACTCTTTCCGGCAAACTGGCGCTTGAAGCCAAACGCAAAAACAAAAAAGCACTCTTGGTTGCCGCCGATATTTATCGTCCTGCTGCGGTTAAACAGTTGCAGGTGGTCGGCAAATCGATTGATGTCGAAGTGTTTTCGCTTGAAGGCGAAAAACCACAGAAGATCTGCACCGAAGCAAAAAAATATGCCGAGAAAAATTTCTTTGACCTGATGATTATAGACACCGCCGGTCGTTTGCATATTGATGATGAACTGATGAACGAACTTGAAGAGATAAAAGCGAAAGTCAATCCGGATGAACTGCTCCTGGTGGCCGATGCTATGACCGGACAGGATGCTGTTAACGTCTCCGAACAGTTTCATAAGCGACTCGGAATTTCCGGCGTTGTCCTGACCAAGCTCGATGGCGATGCCCGCGGAGGTGCCGCGATCTCTATTCGTGCCGTAACCGGTTGCCCGATTAAGATGGTTTCGACTGGTGAAAAACTGTCCGACCTGGAAGTTTTTCATCCCGACCGAATGGCTTCGCGTATCTTAGGTATGGGTGATATTGTTTCGCTGGTTGAAAAAACCGGCCAAACGATTGATATGGAACAGGCAGCCAAACTTGAAGAAAAACTTCGAAAAAACGCCTTTACCCTCGAAGATTTTTATGACCAGATGCAGCAACTCAAAAAGATGGGACCGCTGGAATCGATTATGGGTATGATTCCCGGGGCCAATAAAGCCTTAAAAGGTGTTCAGATTGACGAGTCAGGTATTGTCAGGGTGGAGGCGATGATTCAATCGATGACACCTAAAGAGCGGCAGAATCCTGAGATTATCGATGGCAGCCGTAAAAGAAGGATCGCCGATGGTTCCGGAAACTCGGTCCAACATATAAATCAGCTATTAAAACAATTTTCTGCGATGCGGAAAATGATGAAAAATATGAGTAAAATGAAATTTAAAAATCTGCCGAAAGGGGCTTCCCCTTTCCAGATGTAATACACTTTAGGAGGATTTGAAGAATTGGCAGTAATTATCAGAATGAAACGGCTGGGCGCAAAGAAACGACCGACGTACAGATTTGTAGCGACCGACTCCAGAATGCCACGAGACGGAAGATTTCTTGAGACCCTGGGATATTATAATCCTATTGAAAAACCGGCGACGGTAAAAATCTTTGAAGACAAAGCCGCCAGTTGGCTTGATAAAGGTGCCGAGATGTCTGACACGGTGGCAACTTTATTCAAACAGATCGGCTTTGCAAAAAAATACGCCATGATAAAAAAAGGCGAGGATGTTTCTGAGGTCATTCTCAAAGAGTCGATCACAGAACGGCCCAAAAAGAGAAAGAAGAAAAAACAGGAAGCCAACAAAGAAGGCTAATAATAAACTAAAAGACTGGCAACAATACAGCCAACCATATTGAATACGAATCCTAAAAGGAGCTGACGGTGAAGGAATTCATTGAAACTATTGTAAAGGCACTCGTTGATAATCCTGATGAGGTTGACTTGAACGAAATTCAAGGGGAAAGAACGACAGTTTATGAACTTCGGGTAGGCGCTGGAGATATTGGCAAAGTTATCGGCAAACATGGTCAGACGGCCAAGTCGATTAGAATAATAATTTCCGCCATCTCTGCCAAACAAGGCAAGCGGGCGGTCCTGGAGATTTTAGAGTAGTTGAGCGAGATTAAAGAAACACCGGAATATATTGCGGTTGGCCGCTTTGGTAAAACGCGCGGGGTTTCAGGAGAAATATATATTAATCCGCTGACCGATTTTCCTGATCGTTTCCAGAAAGGCAAATCATTTTGGATCGAATCAGAAGACGGCTGGAAAAAGATAAAACTGACCTCGGGGAAACTGTTCCCCAATCGAGTAGCGGTAAAATTAGAAGGAATAAATACGCCGGAAGAAGTTAGAGAATTTACCAACTTTTTCCTTTATATTAAAAAGGAAGAGTTACAGAAACTTCCGGAAGATAAATTTTACCTGTTTGACCTGGTTGATTGCCGGGTTGTTGATGAAGAAGAAAATGATTATGGTCGGGTCGTTGATATTGAAAAGAATCCGGCCAATGATTTGTTGGTAATTGAGGCGAAGGACGGAGGAAGATACCTTTTCCCGATGGTTCGGGAATTTATAAAAGAGATTGATACCGACGGAAAGAAAATTGTTGTCGATCCGCCGGAAGGTATTTTCGATTCTTCGGATGAAACTTGATATAATAACGCTGTTCCCTGATTACTTTGACTCGGTTGTGAAACAATCGATAATCGGACGGGGAATTGAAGATAAGCTCTTTGAAATAAGAATGATTAACCTTCGGGATTACACTCTCGATAAGCATCATACTGCCGATGATAAACCATTCGGTGGCGGTGGCGGGATGGTTCTCAAAATTGAACCGTTAGCCGGATGTTTAAGAGATTTGGGTTACGGGGAAAAATCTCCCGATGGAAGCCGCATTGTTTTAACATCGGCAGCTGGTCAGCAGTTTGGTCAATCCCGGGCAATTGAGTATTCTCTTCTGGATCGATTGACTATTATCTGCGGGCATTATCTTGGAGTCGATGAACGATTGCTGGAGATGTTTGAGATCGACGAGGTCTCACTCGGCTATTATGTTCTGACCGGTGGCGAACCGGCAGCAGCAGTGATGCTTGATGCGGTGGTCAGATTGATACCGGGAGTACTGGGGAATTTTGAGTCGGCTTTGTCCGATTCGCACTCGGAGAAGATACTTGGAACCCCTGTTTATACCCGCCCCGAAGAGTTCGAGGGATTCAATGTCCCCAAGGTACTAAAAGATGGCAACCACAAGTTGGTGGCACAGTTTCGGCGTGAGGAGGCAATAAGGAAAACGTTAAAGAACCGCCCGGAACTGCTGGAAAATTTGGAACTGGATGAAGATAAAGATATTTTGAATAGATTAAGACAAGAAGAAAACGAAGAGTAAGAAGAACAAAGCAAAAACAAGTGAGAAAATGAGGATAGAGTCATGAAACGGATCGCTCAGATTGAAAAAAGTTATATGAAAGAAGATATCCCTGAGTTTGGCATCGGCGATACAGTCAAGGTGCATGTGAAAATCAGAGAAGGTGACAAAGAGCGGCTTCAGATTTTTCAGGGAACAGTTATCAGTCGTCGTGGCGGCGGCACCGCCGAAACATTCACCGTGCGTAAGATATCAGCCGGTATCGGTGTAGAAAGGATCTTCCCTCTTCATTCGCCCAACGTCTCCCAGATCGAAAGAATTCGTCAGGGTAAGGTCCGTCGGGCCAAGTTGTACTATCTGCGTAAACTGACTGGAAAATCGGCTCGTATTAAGGAAAAACTGGTTGACCATACTGCCGAGAAAGCCGAAAGGAAGGCAAGTAAACCAGCCAAAAAAGCTAAAGCCGCAGTCGATCCAAAAGTTAAAGCCGAAAAGCAGGCTGCATTACAAGCCAAACGGGCCAAAAAAGCTGAAAAGAAATCAGCCGCCAAAAAAACTACGAAGAAGACTGCAAAGAAAACTGAATAGTACTTCTCGCGCCGTCGGGAACCAATTCCTGACGAGACAGATTAAAAAAACCCGCCACACGGCGGGTTTTTTTTATTGTGGGAAATACTCTGCCCCGTCAGGAACCCTTTCCTGACAGAAATATTTATCGAAATCTTTTATAATTTTGATTTACTCAAACTATCCCCATGCCTAAAGATGAGTGGCAATCAGGCCGACAATATATCTATATAGGTATATAATTGCATAATATCGTTAAAAGCATACTTACAAAAATAACTTCAGGTGTTGCATTAGAGGAACGTAAGCTTTTGGTCGTGTATTTAACTTAAAAAGGAGCTGTAGCTATGAATATTGTATTCCCAAATCTGAAGCCGAATCAACAAAAAGGAAGCAAGCCTTGTTGCCATCTATTAACGCACGGCACTCCTGAACAAATCGCCGAGCGGTTGACAAATTTAATCGCTCCGTTTGGTTTGGTCACATCAAAAGACCACTGGATGCCGCAAGGTTTAGAAAATATTAAAGAAGCACAGTTGCACAAAACGCCCGATTTGTTCGCTGATGATAAACACTGTCAGACTCTAAAATCATGGTGGTTGGCCGTTACCAGTCACAATCCGATGACACCAAACTGGGACATCGCCAGCAGTTGCACCATTGATGGTAAACCTGGGTTACTTCTGGTGGAGGCGAAGGCACATTTTAGGGAACTGAATCCAGACGATTGTGGTGGTGCCAAAAATGAGAAAAATTACGAACGTATCGGCGAGGCCATTCGTGAGGCCAAAAACGGCCTCAACAAAATACAGGATGGTTGGAACTTGTCTCACGAAAATCATTATCAGCTCTGTAACCGTTTCGCCTGGAGTTGGAAACTCGCGACTCTCGGCATCCCGGTTGCACTTGTGTATCTTGGGTTTCTCAATGCTGGCAAAATGGATGATCCCTTTCAAGATGCACAATCCTGGGAAAACGCCGTCCGCGAATATTCAAAAGGAATCGTGCCTGACAACGTATGGGGTAGCAAATTGATGATTGATGATGTTCCCATCTACCCGCTCATCCGTTCGATGACAATTCAATTGAATTCTATTTAGAGTCCGGTTGAATCACCCGTTTGGAATTAAGGTAATTTGAAAAGACTAAATATTTTTGCGAAAACAGTTTCATCCAGATTCGTTTCAATATTACAAATATCTTGAAACTAAGATACAAGGTCAGGACCAGTTTTGTAGGAACCATGCGCTCCTGACAAAACAGATAAAAAAAACCCGCCGCAAGGCGGTTTTTTTTGGGTAGTATTATCTCATGCTTGGTTGTTTAGGCGGGCTAATTGGTAATTGCCTATTATAATTCAAAGATAATGTATCACCACCTTGAATCGAATATGAAATAAAAAAAGAATCAGTTGTGTTGTTCATTATCATTTCCTTTTCCTCATAAAACTCAACCATTTTGGTATACGCCAAACCTGATTTTAATCCAACACGCTGGGCCAATTGATTCCTTAGCGAATCATAAGATTTTTTTACTTCTGACTCAAACCGAGTTCTCCAATTCCTATAACTTATTTCAGTAAGACGATAAGAAATATCAATAGATTTCATTTCCGTTTTCGGCACTTCTTTAATAATAACCGGTGTAAGTAACTGGATGCAAACCCAAACCATCACTCCTGCAATAACAGTACCTACCAATTTCATTAAATAATTTGTTGGCAATTTCCATCTTAATACATATATCTTGTTTGAGATAATCGCTATCAATAAAGCAGGATAATATTTTGGCGATCCAATCATATTTTTAAATTTTACAAGCAAATTGGTGGCTTCTGCCAGCGAGATATCAAAACGGTTTATTCTTTTAAATGGATCGGTTGGATCTGACTCATAGCCGAAATTAATTGAATTTATGCGCCTAATTAACTTATTACTCAAAGGATAAATATTATTAAGAACTATAAATACATCATTCTTCCATTTCTGGAAATTGTTATCAAAAGCTTCAGATGCATCAAGTTCTTTTCCTTGTTTAATTAATTTGCCTAAATGTTCTATTATATTCTTTCTGTCCATAACAAACAATTATTGATTTAAATTAAATAGTCCTTCATATTCATTTAAATTAGGATATTGCAAATTTCTCCAGAAGTTTGTTTCACTGGTCCCATTAAATTTGTAATACCTAATATCTGAATAATTTGCTATCCCCGGTATCCATTCGGGATAAATTGAATTATATTCCCAAACAATTTTAAGAATATAATCATATTTAAAATTGTCACCTAAATTACTCATTCCGAATGTTGGCCATGGTAATCTTATTGACGCATTAGGATATAAAATAATTTTGTTCATTACGGTTCCAGAGGTATTATTGGCTTTATCAATTTTATTTACAGTTAACATTTCCAGCCTAAAGCTCAAATCCGTTGGAGTTTTTCCATTATTTATGAACCTTACAACTAGCGCATCATTTTCGGATTTTTCAAAATATGTATCTGCAACCTGTACGACGGGTCTGCTTGCATTTTCTAAAGTCAATATTGCAACCCAGACTAATAACAGATTGGTTACTAACGAAATAAATAGGGGGACATTTTTAAATAATTTTATAACCCAAGCATATTCGCTATTTTTCACCATAGGCATATCCCTAAATCGCCTTACTGGAACTGAATTAATTTTTGAATTTCTATTCCTATATATCATATATCTAATTAGCATACTATATATTAACCAATTTGTCCATATACAATATGGCCGGGTGGACCTCGCATTAATATCGATATCCTAACCAATTTCACCATCAACTCAATAGTAATTCCGCTCTATCCATATCATCAGATGGCGAAAATAATTATATACATAATAAAAAAACAATTTAATCACTGATTTAGGGCGATAAAATTAAAATATGACAAAACGAAGCCATTTTGATAACGATAATGTAAGGAAAATTGTAAAATGACAAAACGCCTGTCCTTCGAAGGAGGGAACCCATTTCGCCGAAAAGGCATGAAACAGAACAGGTTACAAGGAATTATTTGAGATTGCCGCGTCATTCGATTGCAATATTGTTTTGTGATGTCGGGTCGCCGCACCCGACATCAAACGGTCAGGTTCGGCGACCTGACCGCACATTATGGATATTATCTTGAGGAAAATGATATTTATCCCGTAATTACCATTAAACATTATAATCTTATGGAAAAAGAGAGAAAAATAAATGAGCGAAGAAAAGAAATCTGGGGCACTTGAGCCTGCCAAAGTTCATAAACTTGCAGAATTGGTAAACTATTCAGAAGGTTCCGTAGTTAGTCGAACTATCGCCAAAACCAAAACCGCCACGGTAACGCTTTTTGCGTTTGATAAGGATCAGGCATTAAGCGAGCATTCGGCGCCATTTGACGCGATGGTCCAGGTGCTTGATGGTGAGGCGGAACTGGTTATCGGCGGGAAGTCGATAATAACCAAAGCTGGCGAAACAGTTGTCATGCCGGCCAATATCCCGCATGCGGTCAACGCTGTCGCGCAATTTAAAATGCTTTTGACCATGCTCCGCGAATAATAGGTATAGATTCGATATTATCAAATAATCAACAAAATAGCGAAAATTGGCGAAAATTGAGAAAATAGCCAAAGAAACTTTACATTTACTATTTGACTAACTACATCTTAGGTAGTAAATTCTTCACTAATTATGAATCTACCAAATACATTATCGCTTTCGCGAATAGTGATGGCGCCGATTTTCGTTATTCTATTCCAGTTCGAAAATCCGTACAGCCGGATCGCCGCTTTTATCATATTTGGATTGGCTTCACTAAGCGATACTGCCGATGGCCATTTGGCCCGCAAGTATAGTATGGTCACCGGTCTGGGGAAATTCCTTGATCCTCTCGCCGACAAAATTCTGGTCACCACTGCCTTTATTACGCTGGTCGCGCTTGATTGTGCTCCGGCCTGGATGGTTGCCCTGATCGTTGCCCGCGAATTTTATGTGACCGGGTTAAGGTCGCTTCTGGGTAGCAAAGGGACAGTTCTGGCCGCATCCCGAATCGCCAAAACCAAAACCGGGGTGCAGATGGTCAGTATTACCTTTATTCTGCTGATGATTACACTCGATTCATTTTTTGCCCTTTATCAATTTCCTGAACCTGGATTCCTGCAGTTTGATCATTACCTTGTTTACAATATTCTGATTGGGCTTTCAACTTTTATCACTGTTTACTCCGGTATCGATTACACAGTGAGATATTATCCTATCCTTAAAGATATTTTTAAATAGTCATGGAAAATTTGATAAAATTCCTCGCCTCTGGATTCTGCTCCAGTTTTCGCAAAGATATTATTCCGATCCCCGGAACCAGAGGCACCGTTCCGATCTGGCTGATCGCCTATTTTCTGGTGCAAGGTAACCAACCGGTTACTATCGGGCTGGCAATCGGTATTACGATCCTTTCAGTTTATCTGTCGGGCAAAGCCGAAAATTACTGGGGCCATGATGCTAAAGAGATTGTGATCGACGAATGGGCCGGGATGATGATTACTTTGATTTTGGTGCCGTACTCATTTATTAATTATGCAGCAGCATTTGTGTTTTTCAGAATTACCGATATTATAAAAATTCCGCCGGCTCGGAATGCCGAAAAACTTCCGGGTGGGTGGGGTGTCACCTTAGATGATGTCGTCGCCGGGATTCATGCGAACATATTGACACATCTGTTTGTATATATTATAAATAACTATGATGTAGGGATCTAAATGTTCGGGAATATATATGGATGTTGAACTGATAAGTATCGGCGATGAAATCATATCGGGCCACACTGTCGATACCAATTCGGCCTACACCGCCCCCAAACTGGCCGAGATCGGACTGTCGGTCACCTATAAAACCGCAGTTGGCGATGATCTTAAACGAATGGAAGAGGTTATCAAACGGGCGCTAGTACGAACCGATATCGTTATTGCTACCGGTGGACTCGGCCCGACCGATGATGATATCACCAAACGAGTCATCTGCAAAGTTTTCAAACGCAAACTTATTTTCCATGAAGAGGTCCTGGATGATCTAAAAAAGCGGTTTGAGGCGCGCGGTTTTAAGATGCCGTCGATTAATCAAAATCAAGCGCTTCTTCCTCAAGGTGCCACATTTTTGCCGAACAAAACCGGTTCGGCGGTTGGGATATTAATTTCTGAGAATAATAAAATATTTGTCTCGATGCCGGGTGTTCCGCGCGAGATGAAAGTGATGCTGACCGAAGAGCTTATCCCGTATCTGGAATCAAAAATAACCAAAGCGGCGATCAAAGTTATCAAGTTACGCACCACCGGTATTTTCGAATCTGCCCTGGCCGAAAAAATCACACCACATATTAAGATACCTGATAATATTAAATTTGCTTATTTGCCGGCATATCATGGCGTTGATCTGCGGATTATTTCTACAGGGAATAATGAAAATGAGGCGACCGATTCGGCTGAAAAGCTGGCCATCCAGATTCGTGAACTGGTCGGGAAATATATTTATACCGAAGGCAACGATACGCTTGAAGCAGTGGTGGGAAAACTGTTAACCGAACGGAATGAAAAGCTGGCTGTCGCCGAATCATGCACCGCTGGACTTCTCGCCGGACAAATTGTTGCGAACCCATCGGCGTCAAAATATTTTGATCGCGGAGTTGTAACCTATTCTAACGAATCTAAAATAGAACTTCTTGGTGTACCGCCGGAAATTTTGGAAAAATATGGTGCGGTTTCAACTGAAACGGCCAAGATCATGGCGACCAATATCAGAGAAAAAGCCAAAGTTGATTATGGTGTCTCGATTGCCGGTATCGCCGGACCGGATGGCGGCACCTATGAAAAACCGGTTGGCACTGTTTTTATAGCGATAGCTACAGCCAACGGGGTCAAATCAAAAAAATACCTGCTGACCAATGACCGCGAGATCAATCGTTTACGATCGGTCTATGCCGCACTGGGGCTGCTTCGTAAGACTATTCTGGGACTTGATTGATGCGGCTCTTTATCGCCCTGCCTTTATCTAAAGATGTCGAACAGTTTCTGAATAATATTATTCTTGATCTCAAACAAAAGCGTGGTAAAATCAAATGGGTCGATTCAAAAAATATTCATCTGACTCTTAAATTACTTGGCGAGACCAATGAAAACAAAATCGACTCCATAATTAATGCAATCAAAAATACTGCGAGCAAATATTCTTCGGTAAATTGTACAATAAATAAAGTTAACGCATTCCCCAATATAAAACGACCAAAGGTCGTCTGGGCCGGGCTTGAAGACCAAAACAATAGTCTCGACAAACTCGAAAGTATCGCAATAGATATTGACAACGAAATGTCCCAACTTCGGTTTGAAAAAGAGAATAAAAAGTTCAAATCGCATCTGACCTTGGGACGAGTTAAAGATGATAAAGATTTGCATGAGCTGACAAAATATCTTGAAAGCTATCAAATCCAGCCGATGGCTGTATTGTTTGATAAAGTTGTACTGTTCAAATCAACTCTCACTCCCGACGGCCCGATATATGAACGTCTATACGAAGCCGACCTCGGCGGATTTGTTTTTGAATAGTTCTTGAATAGGTCAGGAGCCGCGCGCTCCTGACAATTTCTTACTAATATTATTGACTTATTTTTCATGTTTGTGGTATAATTTAATATGGGACCATTATTTGTCATACCATTTCAAATAATATTTGCAATCATAGTAGGAGTTGTTTTTGGCGCTATTGTTGGATATTGGTGCGCCCCGATATATTATAGAATTCGCAGGAATTCTCCAAAAAATCGAGAATTAAAACAAAAAAGGATTGCAAGAATTGTCCGATATATTATAGCCCTTGGTTTAAGCGGAATAATCCTTTCTTCATGGTATAATGATATGCAAAATCTTGAGGATTATAATAAATCATCTGGCTGGGCCGATTGGTATAGATGGCCCATAGAGTATCCTTATGAAATGACTATGATGGATCCCTCGGATGGCGCAGATTTATCCGAATGGGGAGAGCAAGGGAAAACATATCTAAATGGTATAACCCGCTATGGAAAAATAAATCACTATATTATTGGCAAGGCAATACTCACTAATTTGCCGAAAGATACTCTGCTATGGTTTACTTTTCACCTTCAACAAGAAAATCTGATATTATTTGATTCTCAAAATGAATTAAGAGACTCTTTAATAGATATTGGTATTGAGGAATTGCCTGAAATGATACCAATAACAGAGCATTATAATAGGTTTTTATATACAAATGAATCTAATCCTCTTCCTGTAATAATAATTTTATTGTCTTCGGGATTCATTACGTTCATATTAGATCGCTTCGTATGGAAGAAGATTAATTGTTAAGTCTATTATAACTTCACCGCAAAACCCAAACCATCACGAATCGGGATTATCGAAGATAAAATTTCTTTTGAGGCAAACAGCTTTTTGTTGAATTCCAATACGCCCTGCGTCGTTTCGTCAGGATTATCATCAAATATCCTGCCGCTCCATAAAACATTATCGGTGATAAACAGACCGCCCCTGCGAAGCCGCGGAATTGCAAGATCAAAACATTCGGGATACTGTTCCTTGTCAACATCGTTTAAAATTATATCAAACGGCCCGTCATATTTTTTAATAATATCCTGAGCGCGACCGACGTGAAAATCAACCATCGCATCAAATCCGCCCCGTTTTAAATATCCCATCGCCAACTCTTTGTTTTTGGCCGAACCTTCGGTACAGATAATTTTGCCATCTTTTTGCATCCCTCCGGCAAACCAATAAGCCGAATATCCATAACCGGAACCCATCTCAAATATGTTTTTGGCATTAATTGCAAACGCCAATTGCCGCAATAGAACACCACACATCGGGCCGATTATCGGGAAATCGTTTTCTTTGGCATAGTTGTCCATCTCAATAAGAACTTCATCCTCAGCGGTCATCCCATTTTTGATATATTCATTGATTTTGGGATCGGTGATATTCATAAGACTCTCCTCAAAATAATAAAACGTTATCCTTCACAATTATTATCAAATTGCGTATCTTTTTCAAATTATAACGTATATAAATAACTAAAAGGTAATAAATGAAGAAAATACTTTTTGTTTGCTCAGGAAATTCCTGCCGGTCTCAGATGGGTGAAGGTTGGGGGCGAGAATTGGCCGACGGCCGTTTTGAGGTCAACTCAGCCGGTGTTTCACCATTCGGGGTCCTTCCGGCGACAATCGCAACAATGAAAGAAGCTGGGGTCGATATCTCGGAGCAGACTTCAAAATTTCTCGATCCGAAACTAATCAAATGGGCCGATTATATTATCACCATGTGCAATAATGCCCTTGATAGCTGCCCGGTTTTCCCCGCCGATGTCAATCATATCCACTGGGACACTGAGAATCCTGACCGACTGTTTCTATCCGAAGAAGACAGGCGAAAGGAATTCGCCCGAGTTCGTGATTGGATAAAAGGTAAAATCGTAAATTTTTACAATGAGATTGATTAAGAGGTTATAAATTTTAATGGTACACACGGTGATATTTGATGTTGGTGGAACATTAGTCAAGGCCCGCTCAAGTTTGATAGCATTTTCAGAATGGCTTGCTCCCCAAAATGTAGATTTGAGAAAAGAGATGCTCGAATTTATGATAAAAGAGTTCATGATAATTTATCGCGAGGAAAACCCGGTCAAATTTATCGGGATCAAAGAAATCATCGCAATTGTTCTCAAAAAAGCAGCAGACAATTTTAATGTTGAAGATATCAGCGACAAGGCAGATAAACTTTATGGTGAGGCATATCTAAATAATGCCAATCTTTTCGATGATACCATCCCGACTCTGCAAAAATTAAAAGAGATGAATATAAAATTGATTGTTGCCAGCGATGCCGATCCCGATGTCCTTGATAAGGAACTTAAAACATTTGAGATTTATAACTATTTTGACGAAATTGTTATTTCGGGCATTGTTGGCGCGTACAAACCATCAGATAAGATGACAGATGCGATTTTGCAAAAATGCGACAAACCATACTCTGAAATTCTGTTTGTCGGCGACACCGAGGTTGATATTCTCACTGCGAATAAAATCGGAGCCAAATCGGTTTTAATAAAACGAAACAGCGAATTTCCAATTGAAGCCGATTATTGTATCACCAGCCTCGATAAAATATTTGAAATTATTGAAACCAATTAATAAAGGATCAGCATGAAACAAATAAAATTGACAGCACTTATTGTTATCACCTGTTTCGTTTTACTGTTTTGTACTGCCTGGGCAGGTGAGAAGCAACCATTCCCTGTTAATGAGATAAAACTGGATAACGGTCTAATAGTCCTAATTGTCGAACGAACCAATGCCCCTGTTTTCACCGGTTATATCTGCGCCGGAGCCGGATCGGCCTATGAAAAAATCGGTAATATCGGCACTGCGCATCTTTTGGAACATATGATGTTCAAAGGCTCCGAAACGGTTGGAACCTCGAATATCGGAGCCGAAACAGAGCTTTGGATAAAAGAGGATTCGGTCTGGGCCAGAATCGATAAAGCCAATCGCTTGACCCGTTACATAAAAATGAATCAACCTGAGAAACTTGAGGAACATCTGAAATATATCGAAGACCTCAATTCAATTCTCGATTCACTGGCCAAAGCTTCGTCACAGTACACGATCCCAAATGAATTCGACCAGATCTACACTCGTCATGGTGCCGCTCAGTTTAATGCCTGGACCGGCTATGATATCACCAGCTATCATGTCTCTCTCCCGTCAAATCGGTTGGAGTTATGGTTCAAGATGGAATCTGACCGACTTAAAAAACCGGCCTTTAGAGAATTTTTCACCGAGCGTGATGTGGTCAGCGAAGAACGGCGGCAGTCGGTTGAAAATAACAGCGAATCAAAACTATTTGAACAACTTATCGCCACATCTTTTCTGGCGCATCCTTATCAAATATATTGGGAGTGGCAATCGGAGATCAACAATTTGACTCGTCAGGATCTGCAGAGGTTTTTTGATACGTACTATACGCCATCAAATTTAACCATTGCCGTTGTTGGCGATGTCAAAACAGACGAAGTTAAAAAACTGGCTGAGAAATATTTCGGCGATATGTCCCCGGTTGATAACTTCGAACCGATCTACACCGAAGAACCAGAGCAGCTTGGTGAGCGAAGAGTTAATGTCTCTTTCGATTCCAGCCCGGCTGTTTATATAGCATATCACAAAACTGCATTTGACTCGCCCGATGAACCGGTTTTCAAAGTTATCGGACGCCTTATCGGCGACGGTCGGACCTCGCGTCTTTACAAGTCATTAGTATTAGACAAACAGCTTAGCCTGAATGTCGACGTCGCTTTCTTCCCCGGAGGCATCATGGGTGACCGTCATGCCGGAGTATTGAATATTTACTCCGAACCAAAAGAGGGAGTCAGTACCGCAGACGTTGAAGCTGCTATTTATGAAGAATTTGAAAAACTGACCACGGAGCTTGTTGATGAGACCGAGTTGACCAAAATCAAAAACAATATTGATGCCGATTATATCTGGGCCACATACAACAATTTTGGCCTCGCTTATCGATTGGCGATCACGCAAAATATGACCCGCGACTGGCGCAATCTATTCAAACTCAGAGAACAACTTCTCGCGGTCACGGCCGAAGATATCAGACGAGTTGCCGGTAAGTACTTGTCAGAGAATAATCGAACAGTGGCAACGCTGGTTCCCATCAAAAAAGGAGAGGACCAATGAGAACATTTAAATTTATATTTGTCTTTATCGTTCTTCTCTCCGGCTTGAGCTTCGCGCAACATCCGCGCGACATGAAGTTTGCACCATTGGATTTTAATCCGCCGGAACCGGTACGATTTGAAATCGACAACGGAATCGTTGTCTATTTTCTCGAAGATCACCAACTGCCGGTGATGACTGTTTCTGCCTATTTTCATGGGGGGACAGTACAGGACACCAAAGATAAAGCAGGATTGAGCAACATTACCGCAACCTTGCTCCGAAGCGGCGGAGCCGGTCCTCGGACGCCAGATAAAATCGACTCGGATCTAGATTTTGTCGGCATCTCTTTAAACAGCAGTGCCGGTGATGAATATTTCGCTGTTAATATGCGACTGCTCAAAAAAGATACTGATACCGGATTTGAGATTCTCTCTGATATGTTGACCAAACCGGTTTTCGATTCGTCGAAAATGGAATTGGAATTGTCCAATAAGCTTGATGAGATCAAACGGCAAAACGATGATCCCCGTGATATTGGCCGCCGAGTGTACTATCAGACGGTTTATGGCGATCATCCGTATGGCCTCTACCCCACTTTGCAATCAATAAATAATATTTCCCGCGATGATGTGATCGACTGGTTTAAGAAGTTTTATAACCCAGATAACTGTATCATGGCAATCTCCGGCGATATGACTGTGGATGAGTTAAAGTCCACAATAAACAAATATTTTGGCGACTGGAAAAAATCGAACATTAAAATCGAGAACCCTGCTCCGGCGCAACAAACTTATAAGCCGGGTTTGTACTATGCCGAGAAAAATATCAATCAGGCCAATTTCCGTTTTGGATTTCTTTGTATGACCGACAAAAACCCGGATCGTTTTGCATTTGAAGTGATGAATTTTGCACTTGGCGGCGGCGGGTTTTCCTCGCGTCTGATGCAGCAGGTTCGGACCGCTGCCGGTTTGGCTTACTCGGTCGGCAGTTATTTTTACGCTCGTCCATTGGGCGGCACGCTGTTTGGATACTGCTTGACCAAGGCTGACCAATTATCGCAGTCGCTTAAAATGATGATGGCGATTATAACCGAGGTCAAAGAAAACGGGATTACCAAAGATGAGATGGAACTGGCCAAAGAATCAATTATTAACGGTTATGTTTTCAGCTATGATACACCTTCAGGTCTGGTCAATGCCATAGCGATGCTGGAACTGGGCGGTTTTCCATCAGATCAACTGCAAAAAGATTTAGAACAGTATCAGGCAGTCACGTTGGAGAAATGCAACGAGGTCGCCAAAAAATATCTTGATCTCGATAAGATCGCATTAGTGATTGTCGGAAGCGAAAAAGAGTTTGATGCCCCGCTCGACAGCCTTAGTAAAGCAGTATTTAAAGTCCCGATGGAGATAAAATAGCACAAACGTTGTTTGTTGTATGTCTCAAACAGACATGAACAGCTTGAAATATGCTATATGCAAAGGCAGGAGTCGCCGACTCCTGCCTTTTTCTATTTCAATAGTAACATCTTTTTTGTCTCAACAAAATCACCCGCTTTGATCTGATACAGATAAATACCGGATGCCGTTGGCCGGCCATTTAGATCAGTACCATCCCAATTAATCGAATAATTTCCTGCCGGTTTTTCCTCATCAACCAACAAATTAATTCTCTGCCCAAGAATATTATATATAGCAAGAGTTATATCGCTTTTGGTAGGTAGCGAATATTTAATATTAGTCGAGGCATTAAACGGATTGGGGAAATTTTGACTCAAGG
>DAOUVS010000328.1 GCA_030667525.1 Candidatus Zixiibacteriota bacterium
TGATAATCGGCAGCTCGGAGCAGTTAGCCGGGACATACCTCCCAACCGGGCTCCAGGAAATTACTGCCTATTTGATCATGTTTTTGGTATTAACCTTGCGTCCACAGGGTCTTTTCGCCCAGATTCAACAAAAAAAGGTCTAATAAAATCAGTCAATATGATCTAAACCTAACCCGGATAAACCGGTCAAAGTGCAACAGAGATCCCGTCTCAGTGAAAATTATGCGGGGAACCAAACGAAGATTTTACCACGAAGCACACGAAGGGCACGAAAAATGAGTTTCTGATGGTTTTGTGGTCTCTTCGTGTTCTTCGTGATCTTCGTGGTGAATAAATTGCTACACACAATGGTTATATAAAAAATCTTTCGCAAACATGATTTGATTTTAATAAATAGATACTAAATTGAATACACTTCGAATTTAAAACTGGGTTTAATTCATGCGAATAATCTTCAAAACCTCCTATCTTCAAGATATAAAGCTGCTAAAACATAATGGATATATTTTTTGGTACGGGATTCTTTTATTTGCCCTATTAATCGCGCCTGCTGTTCTCGGTGAGTTTTATATCGGTGAAATGGCCTTCATTTTTATCTACGCCATTGCCGGATTGGGATTGATGATCCCGGTCGGATTCACAGGACTACCGAGTTTGGGCCATGCCGCCTTTATGGCTATAGGCGCTTACGCCAATGCATATTTTTTACACAAGGGAATTCCTTTTTTTATTTCCATTTTTTTGGCCGGTCTTATCAGTTTCAGTGTTGGCGCTTTAATAACGATTCCATTAAGAAAAATGACCGGCATCTACTTCGCCATTGCCTCGTTGGCTTTCGCGATTATCGTAGAAGAGATAATTGCCCACTGGAAATCAGTTACAGGCGGCCTCGGTGGGATGTCGGTGGATTATCCTGTCATTTTTGGATTCGAACTGGACAGTACCTGGCATTTTTATTTTCTCTGTCTCGCAATTCTATTGGCTGTGTTATATTGCGCACTAAATCTTGTCAGATCACCGAGCGGTCGGGCATTTATAGCGATTCGTGACTCGGAAATCTCTGCTGAGAGCATGGGAATCAACTTATCAATCTATAAAATCAAGTCTTTTGCTATCAGTGGATTTTTTACGGGCCTGGCCGGCGCTTTATTTGCCCACAGGTTGTCCTATTTAACTCCGGACGCATTCAATTTCCTTTTGTCTATTCAACTCCTGATGATGGTCGTGGTTGGCGGGCTGGGAACTGTTCACGGGGCAATTTTTGGAGCCATTTTTGTGGGACTGTTACCCCAGGTAATTGCAATTGCCAAAGATTATCTTCCACCCGCGATAGGTCAATTTCCGGGTCTGGAGCCGGGGCTTTTCGGAATTATCATGGTCTTGTTCATTATCTTTGAACCGATGGGACTATACGGCAGATGGGTGAAATTCAAACTCTACTTTGATATGTTTCCACTCTACCGCAAAGCGACCTTTAAACGTCAAAAAACATATTTGAAAACGGAGCGTGTGCAATGACGTTTTTTAAGGCAGAAAACATCTCAATTGATTTTGGCGGAATCAGAGCGGTAAACGAAGTCAGTTTTGATGTGGAAAAGGGGACAGTTTTCACCATTGTGGGGCCCAACGGGGCTGGAAAAACAACTATTTTTAATATTATCAGCAGAATATATAATCTGAGTGAAGGCCGGATTACTTTTGAAGATAAAGATATCACCCATGTACCGGCTCACCAGGTCGTCAACCTGGGAATCGCCAGAACGTTTCAGAATATTGAATTGTTCGAGCACGCCACTGTCCTTCACAATTTGCTGATCGGTCGCCATATTCACTGTCGTTCCACTTTTTTTTCGGATTTGTTTTTTCTTCCATCGCTAAAACGAATGGAATTGGAACATCGAAGGAAGGTTGAAGATGTGATCGATTTCTTAGATTTACAACACTATAGAAATCAATTGATCCAAAACCTTCCCTATGGAGTTCGAAAGATTGTCGAGCTCGGTAGAGCTCTCTGTACCGAACCGAAACTCCTCTTGTTAGACGAACCCGCATCCGGTTTGAATGTAGATGAAACGGAAGATATGTCATTCTGGATAGATGATATCAAGAAACTGTTGGGCATTAGCGTAATTATGGTAGAACATAATATGAAATTGGTTTCCCAGGTTTCGGATCATGTGCTGGCCATTAATTACGGCCGGGTATTAGCGGATGGAAAGCCGAGGGAAGTTCAGGAGAATCCCGATGTAATCAAGGCATATCTCGGAGAAGATAAAGATGTCTGATAACATATTAACCTTAA
>DAOUVS010000191.1 GCA_030667525.1 Candidatus Zixiibacteriota bacterium
AACTGCCCCAAAAGACTTTGAAAAAGATCGAGACGTCGGGAAAACTAACAACCAGAGATATAACTGTACTTAATAAATTGGAACCGGAACTTCTGGAAATACTTCTTGAGAATAAATTACTAAGAGAGTCATGGGCAGACTCAAGCAAAGGGATTGATGCGACGTCAGAAAGAGGGGGGGCGAGCCCCTTCGGATATTTCAAACCTCGTGCGAATGTTGCTGATATAAAACCAAATATCGAACAGACGGCTGTCATAAAATCTCTTATCGAAAATTTAGACAAATTTGCACCCTGGCTGTTGTATGGTATTACCGGTTCAGGAAAAACTCTGACTTATTGCCATGTTGCAATAGAAGTAATCAAAAACGGCGGAACGGTTCTGGTATTGGTTCCTGAAATTGCTTTGGCCGGAACACTGCTGTCATATTTCAAGTCTTTTTTTGGCGAGGATATCGCACTGCTCCATTCGGCGCTGAAACCAAAGGACCGCTTACTGGTCTGGCAGAATATCAAGGCCGGTAAATACAAAATTGTTATCGGTGCCCGTTCCGCGATTTTTGCACCACTCGAAAATCTTGGATTGATAATTGTCGATGAGGAACATGACGAATCATACAAGCAGGATGATCCCTCTCCCCGCTTTCAGGGACGTGATGCCGCCGTGATGCGGGCAAAACTGTCCGGTATCCCTATTATTCTGGGAACCGCGACACCATCGCTGGAATCGTTTACCAATGCAGAAAAAGGCCGATACAAACTGCTTAAATTGACCCAACGCCCCGAAAAAACAGAATTGCCAATAACTCGTTTGGTCGATTTGAAAAAAGAACGTCCATCGTACGACAATCCGTTTTTCTCGGCAACAATGATCTCCAAAATCAAAGACTCACTGAGCAGAAATAACCAGGTGATCCTTTATTTAAATCGCCGTGGATTTTCACCACGGATCAGATGCGCGCAATGCGGTTTCACTCCTGAGTGTCCGCATTGTCAGATAAGTTTGACTTATCACAAAAGCGGTAATAAATTATTATGTCACTTCTGTGGGTATATCGACAACAGGTATCACCTGTGTTCCAACTGCCAGTGTGATAAACTTGATTATATCGGGGTCGGGACGCAGAAAATCGAAGAGATAATAGCAAAACTGTTCGACAATGCCAAACTGGTCCGGCTCGATTCCGATAGTGCAGCCGAGCGGGATAATGTGCATCTGATCCTTTCTGATTTTGCCGAAAAAAAATATAATCTGCTTCTTGGGACACAGATGGTGACCAAAGGAATTGATTTCCCCGATGTCTCGCTGGTCGGGGTGCTAAATGCCGATATCGGTCTGGATATGCCTGATTTCCGCGCACCGGAAAAACTGTTTGCCAAACTGATCCAGGTATCGGGACGTTCCGGCCGCGGGATAATCCCGGGTGAAGTGGTAATCCAGACATACAATCCGAATCTCGATTTAATCGATGATGCCGCCCGGCAGGATTATGATACATTTTATAAGCGTGAAATCGAATCGCGAAAAACTTTATCTTACCCTCCTTTTTCACATCTGGTCAATTTTCGTCTGGCGGCCAAAGAAGAAAATATTTCAATTGAACAGTCGCTGCTTTTTAGAAAGAATCTGGAAAAAATAATTATCGACTCCGGAGTTAAGATTCAGATACTCGGTCCGGCACCATGTCCGTTGTATCGTCTTCGCGGGATGTACCGCCGGCATCTGTTTATCAAAACCAAACAGGTCACAAAATTCACTCATCTGTTATATAGCTGGGAACAAAAAGAACCAAACTTCGGCCTACCATCAGCGATGAAACTAGTAATCGACATCGACCCGTACGATATGATGTAAATCGTCCGTTATGGACTAATATACTGCCGCCCAAACAGCAATTATACTTGCATAAATTAGCGCTTGAACAGGCAAAGAATGAGAGCGATGAAACTCCATTGTTTGGAAATCTATGCGGTTTTCCATGTAGGCTTGAATGGTCGCGAATTGGATGATGTTACCTTTGAGAAATGACACCTTCAAACCTGCCTTGCCCTGTTGCAGGGCTACCAAGCCAGCAAGAAACTCCATCTCGTGATAACCCCCTTGATTGGTGTGGTATGAGTATGTTATCCTGTCGAAATCAGTATCATATCCGACACCAATCTCAAGCCCAAAACTCTTGTCCTCGATCGCGCCAGTCCCCGATTCCGCTTTGAAAGTCGTGAACTCAACTGCGCCGTACCAAGACCAACCGGCAGAATTCCTTGTAAATGGGTAGTGCCGAATTCCAAGTGGACTAATAGTGCTGAGAGAGGTAACGTTTCTTGATGAATCTGTCCCGAAAAGTTCGCCGGAGAATTGATAAATTGCCGATGGTGAATAATACGAGAACCCGATAGTAAAAGCTGGCATGAAATCAGTACTTGTGTTCGCAGATGCCAAATCGCTACGCGAGAATTTGGAAATGCCCATTCCCCCGGCCATCCCCAGAAAACCACCCTGTTCTTGAAACCGATATAGTTTAGTCCGAGGCCTTCTTGGAATGATACCTTCCCAAAGAGATACTAAAGGGTCAATGAAAAAGTCTGACTGCTCCATATTGGCAATATATAACTTCAGACAATATGCTGAAGGCTGAACCCTATCAAAAGGGAAATAATTCAGAGTGCCCGTTACTCGTAGACCATCATTCTCCGGATTAATGCCTTTTCTATATAGAATCGAATCTGACTGCAGAATTGTATCATGGCTAGTGTCCGCAGTCCCCCAAGTGCACGGAATTGACAGTTTCCTCAGGCTATCCAAATGACCTGATTCCAATATCGAATCGATGTAAGCCATTCGATACATTGACGAGTAGTAAGGTAGGGGTGGGTAGGGCAGATTGTTCGCTGAAGTGTCAGGAGTTGGAATCCACCAGCATAGTGGAGGGGTCGTCGGTAAGATCTCCGCCGTATCTGACAGGGAATCTCGCAATTGCGAAATCAACCGGCCCCGTAATTGAGTGAAGCAGCAGTCCAGCGAATCCCCTAGACTGCGATAGAGAGAGTCCTTTACACGGCTCTCTACTTCATACCATACTGATCTGTGATTGAACTTTGGGAGAAGTTGAATTGCGATGGAGTCAATATCGTTGCCCCTGACATGAATATCATACTCCACACTTAGCGTGTCGCTCGCTGGAAATGCCTCAACCTGACCGGTTATTTTTATAGTGTGTGGGGCACAACTATTTAAGTAGGAGCAGGCAACTAACACCGCAAGGAGTACAATGAGTCTTATCTTAAATTTCCACAACCGCTGGTGTGGCCCACAGCTTGCTGTAGGTTCATTCACTTTTATATTAATCATATTGCAATCTAATATATGACAAATACTGTGTCCATATAATAAGAGTGTCGGGGGCTGTTGGAAAATTAATCTTTGCGTTTTGAGCAATGTCGAAACCGCAGGGGATTTCGACCCCAATTCAATACAAAATCACCATCAAGTCACACTTAATTCTGTTATCTCCCCATACATGATATTTATAATAGTGTAAATATATATATTCAGGTGGGAGATGGAATTTATGTAAAATAACTTTTTATACGCAAAACGAACCCATTTTGCTGTAACGAAAGGTGGTGAAACCACTTATAAGGATTTTTTTGGGTCAAAATATGGAGTCGGTACAAAATTTTGTAGTAAAATTGTCAGGAGATTCCGTCAGGAATTGGTTCCTGACGGCTAAGTGGAAATATGCATTGAGATTGCCGCGCTTCGCTCACAATGACGTGAGTTACAAATTTGTCGAAACCACTTTTCCGGGAATTCGACCCACTCACTATGCATTCAATAAAAAAGCCGCCCGAATGAGCGGCTTTTTCTTATATCTAATCGGCTGGATATTGTATGGTAAACTTACAATATGCTTTCTCTTACTTCTTTTTCTCAGCCGGTTTTGCTTCTTTGCCTTCTTCAGCTTTGCCTTCTTCAGGTTTGGCTTCGCCTTCTGCACCTTCAGCAGCTTCGGCACCTTCTTCACCCTCAACGCCTTCTTCAGCAGCTTCCTCCGTGGCAGACTTAATAACGGTTGGAGGAACGACGGTGGCGATAGTGAGTTTCTTGTCAGTCATAATATCAACATTTTCAAGCTCGATATCTTCGACATGGAACGAGTCGCCGATAGTCATTTCGGAAACATCGATTTCAATTTTATCAGGAATTGCAGTTGGCAAACAGGAAATTTCTATTTGACGCCTGACCTGTTGCAGGATTCCGCCGGAGTTTTTAACACCGTCGGGAACACCAATCAGGTGCACACCAACCGCGAGATTCATTTTTCTCTTCAAGGAAACCTGATACAGATCAATATGTTTCGGAGAGCTGGTAACCGGGTCGCGCTGAAGTTCTCTTATAATAACTTTACGCGGTGCATCTTCACCACTAACATTCAGATCGATCAGCATATTGGTTCGGCCTTCGCGGCGAATCAGATTGGATAAATCGTTGGTATTCATGGCAACCGCAACCGGTTCAACATCGGGACCATAAATGACGCCAGGAATATTACCTGCCTGACGAACCTTATGGGAAGCCTCTTTTCCTGTGCCGATTCTTTTTTCAGCAATCAGAGTAATCTCTTTCATCTTATTTTACTTCAAACCTCCAAAAAAAATATTTCATTTTTATATCGGCAAATCATTAAACAGCGATGAAACCGATTTTTCACCAGAAATCCGCATAATCGCTTCGCCAAATAAATTTGCGCAAGATAAAATCTTAAACTTGCCGGAAAGTTTTTTCTCTCCAACATCAATTGAATCCGATATAATCATCTCTTTTATACTTGAATCATTAATTTTATTAATTGAATCACCTGATAGGACACCATGAGTACAGCAAGCGTAGATATCTTTGGCACCATTTTGCTCCAAAGCTTCGGCAGCCCGACAGATGGAACCGGCAGTATCAACCATATCATCGCGGATAATAATATTTCTGTCTTTGACATCACCAATAACATTAACGACTTCCGATTTATTCGGGGCCGGGCGTCGTTTGTCAATAATCGCAAGATCGGCCTGAACCGTTTTTGCAAAAGCTCTGGCCATTTTGATCGAGCCGACATCGGGTGAGACAACCATCAGGTCTTGCAGTCTTATATTGGCTAAATAATCATTAAAAACACGCGACGAATAAAGGTGGTCATGAGGAATATCAAAGAACCCCTGAATCTGCGAGGCATGCAGATCCATGGTCAAAACACGATTTACCCCAGCTTTGGCAATCAGATTGGCAATCAGTTTGGCGGTAATGGCAACTCTCGGTCTGTCTTTGCGATCCGCTCGGGCATACCCAAAATAAGGAATTACAGCGGTAATACGTGCAGCCGACGCGCGCCTTGCCGCCTCGGCCATAATCATCAGTTCCAGCAGATTTTCAGCAGGTGGATTGGTTGATTGAACAATAAAAAGATCAGCGCCGCGAATATTTTCATTTATCTGAACAAAAACCTCACCATCAGAAAAACGCCTTACCTCACAAGAGGATAAATTAATTCCAATATTCCTGGCGATTGATTCTGCTAATGGGCGGTTACCGTTACCTGCTATGATTTTTAATTCTGACATAATTTTTTTGTAATAATTTTATTTGAGGGTTAATTATAAATTGGCAATTAAACCTGATTTTTGGTTTTGGTTTTTCGAAATTCAGCTGGGGTGGCAGGATTCGAACCTGCGAATGCAAGCTCCAAAGGCTTGTGTCTTACCGCTTGACGACACCCCAATACTAAATTTACTCGTTGCTTCTTTTCTTTAGTTCTTCCTCATATGCGGCCAGAATTTTCTCTTCGATTTGTCGTCTGGCTTCATTGTTTACCGGGTGGGCGACATCCTGAT
This sequence comes from Candidatus Zixiibacteriota bacterium, assembly GCA_030667525.1. GTDB lineage: Bacteria > Zixibacteria > MSB-5A5 > GN15 > PGXB01 > JAAERC01. The sequence goes on from DAOUVS010000191.1 coordinate 5,882, forward strand.
GTGTTCCATCCGGTCTTTTTCTTGATGGCATCGATATAAAATACCCGTTGTTGCCAGATATAATTTTCATGCCACGTACTACGAAGGCATTGTCAAAGGTGACATTGGCGAATCCCTTCAACTTGTCTTCGTCCCGAAGGATAATCCTTACTTCGGTAATCTCC
>DAOUVS010000265.1 GCA_030667525.1 Candidatus Zixiibacteriota bacterium
AATCCGGGACGGTCAGCTTCAACAATAATGGCAGAAACTTTTGGGCGTCCTTCGCCTATTTCGCCGATTCTGCAGAACAAGACGGCGATATCGCAGACATCACCATGCATGATAAAAAACTTTTCGCCGTTGATAACAAAATCGTCACCGTCAATTAGTGCCACCGTTTCCTGATTGGCAGCATCGGAGCCAGCATTACGTTCGGTTAGTGCAAACGCGGGAATCAATTCACCACTGGCGCATTTCGGGACATATTTTTTCTTCTGCTCTTCGGTCCCGAAAGCAAAAATCGGGAATGTCGCCAGTTCCGGCACGGCCGCAAGAAGTGATGTCGGCGGGTCATAATAGGCCAACTCTTCAATCAAAGTGATATATTCAATGTTGGAATAACCGCCGCCGCCATACTCTTTTGGCATGACAAAGCCGACCAAACCGGCCTTGGCTAATTTCTGATAATATTCTTTTGGAAATTGTTCTTCCCGGCGATCATGTTCCTGAAAAACCGGAACTATTTCCTTTTCCGCGAACTCTTTGGCGCGGTCCCTGACTGCCTGCTGTCTGTCATCTACGTTATATCTCATCTCTCCTCCTGAGGATCTGACTTTGTCCGAATTTTTAGATTCGGACAAACCATATTTAGTTACATTATTTTATCTTCACTTTTTTTACCGGCCCGCTCCATCACCGCAGTACGAACATACGCAACGGTCTCATCGGTAGTAGCACCCGGCGTAAACAGTTTGGCAATGCCATTGCTTTCGAGCTTTTTAATATCTTCAGCCGGAATAATCCCACCACCGAAAAGAATGGTTTCCCCAATACCTTTTTCTTCCATCAGTCTTTTGATTTCGGGGAACAGCGTCATGTGCGCGCCGGATAAAATTGAGACACCGATGGCGTCAACATCTTCCTGCATGGCAGCATTGACGATCTGTTCCGGGGTCTGCCGCAAACCGGTATAAACTACTTCGAATCCGGCATCACGAAAGGCGGCCGCGATAACTTTGATACCACGATCGTGGCCATCAAGTCCCGGCTTCGCCAACAGTATTCTTATTTTTTTCTCAGTCATAATATGTCTTTATTTAAAATAATTTTTTATCTGAATCTAAATCTAAATAAACGGTGGTTCGATATATTCGCCAAAAATAGTTTTCAAGGCGTCGCTGATCTCACCCTCAGTCGCATAGACCCTCACACAATCAAGCATCGCCTTGAGCGTATTGCCGTTACCTTTGGCCGCCGTTACTAAATCTTCGAGAGTCCGTTTGACTTTGTCATTGTCACGTTCCTCGCGAATCTTTTTAACATACGCTTTTTGGTTCGTCTCAACGTCTTCGTCGATAATTAAAATCGGAATATCGATATCTTCGCTATCCATCGTATATTTATTTACCCCGACAATAATCCGTTCTTTCTTTTCAATCTCTTTTTGATAACGATAAGCGGCATTGGCGATCTCACGCTGCTGGTAACCATCTTCGATGCACTTGAGGACCCCACCCCGTTTTTCGATCTCATCAAGATATGCTTCAGCCTCGGATTCGATCTTATCGGTTAGCGCTTCAACAAAAAACGATCCAGCCAATGGATCAACGGTATTGGTAACGCCGGTTTCATGAGCCAAAATTTGTTGAGTACGAAGCGCCAACAAAGCTGCTTTCTGCGACGGCAAGGCGAGCGTTTCATCCATCGAATTAGTATGCAACGATTGCGTCCCGCCAAGCACGCCCGACATCGCTTCGTAGGCAGTACGAATTAAATTATTCTCCGGTTGTTGCGCTGTCAGAGAACATCCGGCCGTCTGCGTGTGAAATCTAAGCAGCCAGCTACGTTCTTGTTTGGCTTTATATTTTTCTTTCATCCGTCGGGCAAAAATTCTCCGCGCCGCCCGGTATTTGGCGATCTCTTCGAAGAAATCCTGATGCGCATTAAAGAAAAATGACAGACGTGGCGCGAATTTGTCAACATCCTGCCCGTCTTTTATCGCCGCCTCGATGTAAGTGAATCCATCAGAGAGTGTAAAGGCAAGTTCCTGCGCTGCTGTGGAACCGGCTTCGCGAATATGATACCCGGAGATTGAAATCGTATTCCACTGCGGAACATGGTCAGTACAAAACGCCATCATATCGGTAATCAGGCGAATCGACGGTTCCGGCGGATAGATCCATTCTTTTTGTGCAATATATTCTTTTAAAATATCGTTTTGAAGCGTCCCGCGAACTTTGTCAAACGGAACCTTCTGCTTTTCGGCTACGGCGAGATACATCGCCAGAAGCACCGAGGCCGGAGCATTGATAGTCATCGAGGTCGAGACTTCGCCAAGATCGATCCCATCAAAAAGTATCTCCATATCGCCGAGTGAATCAACCGCGACACCACACTTGCCGACTTCGCCGAGTGATCTGACATGATCGCTGTCGTAGCCCATCAGGGTCGGCAGATCAAAAGCGACCGAAAGACCGGTCTGCCCCTGATCAAGCAGATAATGATACCGCTCGTTGGTCTGTTTTGGTGTCCCCATCCCGGCAAACTGACGCATCGTCCAGAGACGACTACGATACATCGTATGATGCACCCCGCGCGTATATGGATATTCCCCCGGTAAACCAAGTTTTTCGTCGTAATTATAACCGTTCAGATTTTCGGGAGTATATAACTCATCCACTTCATCGCTGGAAATTGTCATAAATTTGGGACGGGTTTTGCGGGCGCGGAATTTTTCGGCCGACTTATCCCAATTTTTCTTTTTATTCTTTAAATCGTCCAGGAACTTTTTATCAAACATTTTTACCTCAAATATAGCTTAACCATTGATAATAATGAAATTACGTAGAAAAAGCAAGATTAATGGAAACAGCCATCGGCTGATTCCAAATATCGATAAAAAATGATTACAAAAACCCGTATTACAGCTTCTCCGCATCGTTTTTCCTTTATTTTAGAGGTCAAATACCTTACCTGAAAAACAATAACTGTCGTAATCTATTGACATGCATCAAGATAGATATAATTAACATAATTGAACCGGTTGTCGGACTATTATTTGCTGAAATAGACTATAAAATATCTATCCAATGGGGAAAAACCCAAAAGGAGCTTGAAAATGAAGAAAATTTTATTCGCTTTTGCAATTTTGATGATTCTGCTTCTTATCTTTGGATGCGACAAAGAAAGAATAGTGACGTCAACTGAGTATATCAAAGAGATCGAATATATCGAAAAACCGGCCGACACGATTTTGGTTTTCGATACTTTATACACGGTGGATACACTTTATCAATATGATACCACCCACACCGGCAGTGGAACCGACACGATTATTGTCTTTGATACCGTTTACAATAGCTCTACCGATACTTTAATCATCACCGAAAATATTTATGATACTATAACTGTTACCAATAACATCTATGACACCGTTACCGTTACCAATAATATTTATGACACTGTTACCGTGACGGAGAATCATTACGATACGACGACAATCAGTCAGTGTGATCCTTTTGTTCAGTTTGCGTTTGCCGCTTTGCAATATTATGGCAATGCCGAGATTCTTGAATTTATTAATACCGAGTTTGGGTATACCGATGGCTGGATTTATTATCTGTCGATAACTCAAAGCGATTTGCAGAGTCCTTCACTTGGTGTATATGAAATCTATGGTTATGCCAATTATTGGGCGGTAGGGTTCGATGCCTATTATCCTCTCGAGTATTTCTGGCGGTTGTCTTATATAAGTGGCGATCCGAGCGACCCGGATAATTGGGAGCTTTCCGATCCGCCGGCCCGTTCATCGAGCAAAACCGGTGGTGTGAAATTAACCATCGACCGGGAAGTTAATGTCGTCGGCAGTACAATACAGAACAAGTAGTATAAGTTATTAAAATTATTGTGGTGCCCCACCGCTTGCGGTGGGATGAAATCTTACTAATTGTGGCCGGTTGGTTTTC
>DAOUVS010000059.1 GCA_030667525.1 Candidatus Zixiibacteriota bacterium
ATATGTATATCAGAGAAATAGACATTAAAACCGGGAAATCAGCGTCGTTGCTGATTCCCATTAAATAAATAAGTGTAACGCATGTGGTGATACACACTGTAACATATCTCTTGACACTTTACACTCCCGGTCTGCCATGTTTTTTTATGTCTTTGACGGCAGACGAGGACGTCTGCTGCCCACAGAACAGCATACTGAGAGTGTCGGGTCACACTCCAGCTTCGCGGAACCAAGACCCAACACAACTTGTAAAACAATTTTTCTACCAGAACGTTGTTATTTTATATATGCACTCATGTGTAAGTGTGTGATAATGGATAGCAGGGAAATTACAATTTTACTACACATTTATCGGCCAGAAAGGCTGTTTTGACAAAACGCCTGTCCTTCGAAGGAGGGAACCCATTTTCATTGTAATGGAATGAAAGTGATAAGGTTAGAAGGAATTTTTGTAATTCTGTAAGGAAAGGGATTCTAAGACGACACAGAATAAATCTTGCCATATCATCGAATAATTAATAGGTTATTGGGGTATATTAAGAAATGGGAGAATTATGAATAGAAAATCAATTATTTATTTTCACATTGTTATTATTTGTTTGATCGGCAATTTTTTGCGCGCCGAATCTGATTGTAATTATGTAACCATGCTTAATTATGTTTCTACCAGCGCAAAATACGCTGACGCCTATTCATTTTCTGAAAATGATTCATGCTATATGAAATTAGAATTGACTGAAATTGTTAATTTTACACAAGGTGATTATAGATTTTTAGACACTCTTCCAATTCAATCTCGCCCGATTTTTGCTTTCGGCTCGATAGACATAGCATGTGTGGATGAGACCTTTCGTCCATCAATTTCGCTTAAGACCTATGATCTAGAAATCGAAAATTCTGATGTTTTATTGACGGCATATGAAGATTCCACAAATTCTTGGCTGTTTGATGCCATTATTTGCAGCATTTATATGCCAGATTCAATAATTGCATATTATTCTTATAAAGAATCCAAGACGATTATTAGAAAAATAATGGATAATGGCGAGACTCCAATTTTAGAAACAGTTTCTGATGCTTTTTATCCTTTATTTTCCCATGATGGGTCTGAAATAATGATGGTACATTATTTAAACGGGTGCGATTCTTTGTACAAGGGTGAAATCCGTTGCTACAATATAGAAAAAGACAGCGTTTATTTGGCATTGTCATCAGATGGATATAAGGATAAGCCGCAACGGCTGAATCTAGATTCACCAATATATTACATAAAGGAATCCAACGAAACTGATGATGCAAATATCTGGTCTTATGATGACAAAAATGGCGAGTTACAGGTAACGAATTTTAAATGGCCAATGAAAATAACCGATTTTCGACTTACAAAAGAATACTTGTATTGTTTTTTGAGGGATCAAACGGTAAAATTCTTTAAGGGTCTACCAAATGAAGGGCTAGTTAGAAAAAAGATAAAAAGGGATATATGATACGATTTGATGCTTACTTTATATTGGGAGTTTAGTTTTGCGAAAAGGTAAATTAACATTGTTAATATTTATTATCCTATCAGTAACGTTTTCACATTCTGGGCGTTGCGCTGATTTAATGAATCCCAAGAATATAGTTTCTTTATCAAATGATTTAAAATATGGATTAGTTGTTCTTGAAGGCGAGAATAATATTGAAGGGCCAAATTCTTGTCATCTTATTGAAATTATTGATTTTTCTGCCGCAAAATATAAAATCGTGGATTCCATTAATAACGCCATCTCAAATTCACATATATTCTTCTTTGATAGTGGCAGTGTCGGCTATTTTAGCAATATGGAATATGATAATTATCTCATTCAACGTTTTATTAATAGCGATAAGCCCGAAGATACATTATTAAAAATGGACATTGATGATAGCAAATGGGTCAGTGAAGTTCAAAATTTCGTAATATCATGGGATGATTCCACTTTTGCGTACGAATATAATGAAAATGCCGCAATAGGAATAATATACTCAAAAAAATCTGCTTGGAATGATGTGCAAATTGAAGGTGGAACTGATGTGACAATTTCGCATGATAAATCCCAGATATTATTAACACGGTACCGTATGGGAAGGGAAACAGTATTTAGTGAAATATTTAAATGGAATTTGGTAAAACCCGCAGTGGATACGGCAAAATATTGTATACCATTGGATGTATATATGCCACAGCGAATTACTACCCAAAGCCCCGTGTTTTATCTGAAAAAGGATAGCTTAGATAATTCTGTTGATTTATGGAACTGCGATAATTGCGATGGAGAGTCTCGGGTTATTGATTTGGTCTACCCAAAACAAATATCTCGTTACTTTCTGACACCAGACTCTGTTCTTTGTCATATAATTGATGCAACCAATTCTTTGGACGACGGCTACTTTAAGATATTTAAATATTAAGATACGTAATATTACTGCATAAATTCTTATTGCCTCTTGATAATATTCCCTCTATATTCACGGGATGAGTGAACAACAAATAGGCGATTATAAAATACTCAAAAAGGTCGGTGCCGGAGGGATGGCCCAGGTTTATCTCGGGGTGCATCAGGATGTCCCGAATCTCAAAGTTGTTCTAAAAGTTTTATCTGACCCCAGATTAGTCGAGCGGTTTAAACAGGAGGCCGATAAACTGGCGCTTCTGGCCGGACATGCCAATATCTGTCAGATAAAACATTTTTTCAATCATGGCGCCGAGATCGTTATTGCGATGGAATATATCGAGGGAACCACACTCGATGAGATCATCAAAGGACGCGGCAAACTAGAACTGCATGAATCGCTGAAAATCACCGACGATGTTCTTGCAACCCTTGAGTTTGCGCATAAGAAAAAAATAGCTCATCGTGATATCAAACCAAGCAATATCATGATAGATGAGTCGAACCAGACCAAAATAATCGATTTTGGAATTGCCAAAGCTGATACTGACCCCGATTTAACGATTGCCGGATCGGCGGTCGGAACCCCGGCTTATATGGCACCGGAACAGTTTACGCCATGCGAAAAGACTAATTATGACCAGATAGATATCTATGCGGTCGGGACAACATTATATTATATGTTAACCGGTGAACTGCCGTTTAAGGGCGACAATCAGTTTATTCTGCGTGAGGCAAAACTGTTCTCTGAGCCGACCAAACCGCGCGATATCGACCGTGAGATTCCCAAACAGGTTGAAAATATAATTCTTATGGCTCTCAAACGTGATCCCGAGGAAAGATACAAAACCGCCAGCGAGATGCGGGCGGCTATTGCCAAAATTCCGAGAGGAAATCAGATTTCCAATGAAACCGAAATGGTCGATAAGGGGAGTGACAAAAAATCTGGAGCCGCCAAAAGCCCCTTGATGAAGCAGGTTTCGATTGCTGCTTTTATATTGCTGGTTATAATTGCTTCGTATATTGCATTTTTTACCGGTGAAGATAAAAAAGCGCTGACGGCGCCGGAGCTGCTTGGTCCCGGTAATGGATCATCGCTAAATATGACTCTGCCTGAATTTGTCTGGCAAAATACGGTTGATGACGATGGCAGTTATATTTTATTAATATCCGACGATTCAATATTTTCCAATCCGCAGACAATCTCTGATTTGACCGCTAATCGTTATGTTATAAGTGATTCACTTGCTGATGGTTTGTATTTCTGGCAGGTGCAGGCGGTTGATGCCGATAATAATAAAAGTGAGTTTTCGAATATATTCAGTTTTAGTATCAATACCGTTATCTCAGAAATTCCCCAGGGCAGTCTTGCAATAACTATCAGGCCATCGGGTGATATATATATTGATGGTGAATTATACGAACAAAATCAAAAAAGCGCCGAGCTAAGACTTGATACCGGCCGTCATGTTATTATGATTAAAAATAGCGGCAGTATTGAGAAAGTTTTGGATGAGACAGTTACAATTTCGGCTGAAACCAAAACGACAAAAAATTTCAATTTTAGTTTCCCACAGGTTACTCAGGACAAGCCGAAACCTCCGGTCGAACAAGATAAAACCGTTGATGAATCAGAAATCTACGGTCATCTGTCAGTCGGCTCCAAACCGATTAACGGGGCGATGGTGTTTATCAATGACCGGCTTCAGGACCATGGGACGCCATTTCGATTCAAATTAAAAGCGGGCCAATATGTTGTCAGGGTTCAAACGACCGATGGCAGTGAGATTTCAAGAGTCGATTCAGTCAAAATTGTCGCCGATAGCACCAGCAAATTGATTTTTGATTTTGATAATTAAAACTTGATTTTTATTTCATTTATTCCATAGCTTGATGTGTAAACGTATATATAACAAGAAAAGTAATAGATTTTTATATAATAATGCCAAACTAAGTCAAAGGAGATATTATGCAGAAGTGTAAGACAAACAGAATCGGTTGGTTGGTAGGTTGTATGGTTGTTTTTACAATGATGTTGACAGCTTTTCCAGCAGCGGCGCAAACCGAGATCACAATCGCCGACAAACTGGCCGAGGCGATCAATTTTTACAGTGAACTTGAATTTGAACAGGGAATTGATGTCGCCGCCGGATTGTTAAAGCGCGCCGATGTTACCAAAAAAGATAGTATCGCGATTTATGCGGTGATGAGTATGCTCAACTACGGAAAAGGTGAGGAATATCTTACTCAATCGTATAAATTTCTGGAAAAAATGGCGGCAATTGGACCATGCACGATAAATCTTCCGCATGAGTTCTGGCCGCAACAGTTGCGTAATCAATGGTATACTGTTGCCAGAGATAAAGGTGCTCTCGCCTGTCCGAGTGATAAGGATGGGGAGATCCAGACAATTGCAATTATGGAATTTGATAATTTTTCGGTTGGCAAATATCAGGAAGAGCTGGGATTTCTCACTAAAGGAATCGCCGATTTCTTTGAGGCTGATTTTGCAAAATTCAGCGACCTGAAAGTGGTCGAACGCGATAAAGTCGATTTTATTTTAAACGAGATCGAATTGAGCGCATCGGGTAAAGTATCATCATCGACAGCTATTCAAATCGGCAAACTTCTTGGAGCGCAGATAATGGTCTTCGGCAATATCACCCAGATCGATGGCAAAAAGTGTAAGATGCTGGTGAAAGCGGTGAAAGTTGAGACATCGGAGATAATCGCGACGGTTGAAAAAGAGGGCAAACCGGATTATTTTATGATGGAAAAAGAGCTGGTCAAGGAATTGGCGGCCAAGCTGGATATGACCTTAACCGATGAGACCAGCGCGATGCTTGATGCCGGCGGAACCGAATCGTTTGATGCCGCGACTTTGTATTCCAAAGGTCTGCACTATATGGACAAGTATGATTATAAAAAGGCGTATGATTTCTTCAAACTTGCGTATGAAAAGGACAACAGCTTTACCGAAGCAAAGCGGAAGATGGATATCTATCGCCCGCTGGCAACATCATAAAACGACTGACAGCATAGGTAATATTTAAACAGAGGTTTATATGATAAAAATAATTTTCATTATCCTTTCGGCTTTTCTTGTTCTACTGGCCGGTTGCGCGCCAAGTCTGTTCACGCAGGGGCGCGGGATGATCGAGCGCGGCGAATACAGGCAGGCGGCTGATCTGTACAATGAGGAAATTCGAAACAATCCGGAATCGGCTGACGCCTGGCGAGAATATGGTTTCGCTCTCTATAAACAGGGCGAGTTGACCAAGGCCGAGGAGGCACTCACGCAGGCCAATGGTATCACACCGGATTCCAAAGCTAATCTTTATCTCGGGCTTATCTATGAAAAGCAGGAGATGTATGATAAGGTGCTTGATGCATATCGGGTTTCGCTAAATTTGAATCCGAGTCGTGCGGTTAAAGATCAGATCACATCGAGGTTTGATTATCTGATTTCAAAAAAGATGAAGGCCGAGGTTACACTGGCAATACAACAGGAAGCTGATATAAATGTCGATACCATCCCTGAAAATAGTATCGGTGTGGTTGATTTCGATAACAGTCAGCTATCGTCTGAGATGGCGCCATTGAGCAAAGGTCTCGCCGAGATGACCGCTATTGACCTGTCTAAAGTGGGCTCATTAAAAGTGGTTGATCGGCTAAAAATCGACGCCATTATGGGCGAGCTTAAATTAAGCGGTTCCCAAATTTCCGACCCCACAGTTGGTCCCCGGTTGGGAAAACTGATGGGCAGTCGGCAGATTGTATCAGGAGTACTGACCGGTCTGGGCGAAAAGACTATTCGGATGGATGGTGCCATTGTGAATACTACCGCCGGGACCTCAAATACGACCGAAGCGAGTCAGGGTGATTTGACGAAATTTTTCCAGATACAAAAAGAGTTTGTTTTCAATATTATAGACAGTCTTGGAATCGAGTTAACTATTGACGAACGTAATGCCATTCAGGAAGTACCGACCGAGTCATATCTTGCTTTTCTGGCTTATTCCAAAGGATTAGAATTCCGCAGTATGGGGATGTATCAGGAGGCGGCCGGTGAGTTTAATGATGCGGCCCAGATGGATGCCGGTTTCACTGCCGCAAAACAACAGGGCCAGTCGGCGACACGGATGTCGGCGACGTTATCTGGCGGAGCCGGTTCGATGGAACAGATGGAAGGGTTAGTCGCTGGTTTGGGTGAAGGAATCTCAGGGACTGTCGAAGGATTTCAAGCATCAATTTTGTCCGGTTTCGGATTTGTCGGCGGTATTGATTTTATGAATATGTTCACTAATCGATTCGATTTACTCCCGATCGATAAATTTGGCCTGGTTGTCATACGGGGGGATTTAGATGCGGAACATTAAAATTTGTTTATTGCTGATGATCGGCGTAATTCTTTTGGTATCGCCAATCTCTGCTCAGATTGTATTTGATCAGCCATCATCTGGTGGCGGCCGAATGATTTATAATCATTGGTCAATTGAGGATTCAACTGGAACCAAAACGCTGAATCAATTTGTAATTCCTATTTACGGTTTTATTCCACTGGAGGATAATTCTGAAGTTCGTTTTTCGGTTTCGTCTATTTCCAGTAAGCTGGATAGTATGGGAACTGATTATAAGCTGTCCGGTCTGGGTGATATCAGGATTCAATATAATAAATCGTTGTCAGATGACCGACTGCTTTTGAGTCTGGGAGTGAATCTTCCGACCGGGAAAAAGGAATTAGATCTTACTGATGAGTGGCCGGTGATGGAATATCTGTCTAAAGATTTTCTTAATCTGCCGGTCCGCAGGTATGGCGAAGGATTGGGAGTTAATTTATTGGCGGGAACAGCTACTCAGGTTGGCGAGATGCAACTTGGGGGGTCGATATCATATAGTTATAATGGTCCCTATACGGCCTATGAGACTAACGGGGGCTTTGAGACCTTCTGGGACAGTGATGATTACAATCCGGGAAATATGTTCTCTGTTTCGGCTGGGTTGGACGGCCCATATAAGAATTTGAGCTTATCAGGTAGGCTATTGTTTTCAACTTATGGCACTGATAAATTTGATGATAAGAAAATATTCAAGGCCGGGCAACAGTTGACAATACAGCTCGGTGTTGCCACAAACAATGACGCTTTTGGAATCAGATCGAATATTAATTATATAATCCGTGGACGCGGTACTCGATACGATTCAACCGAGGTAATAAATAGTCAGTTGAAAATTTATGGGAATGAATTTGGATGGAATAGTTCGGCCTCATTAGTGCCGGCGGAAAATTATTACATTGTCCCATCGCTTGAGTTGAAATTTATTGGCGCCAACGAAGACGATTTTGAAAATTCATTTTTAATCGGGTTTGGAAGTGAGTTTGGTAAACGATTCACCGAGGATATTGATCTTAACGTTGGATTTAAATATTATACCGGTTCGGCCGATGGCGGCGATATTGATCTGAAAGGATTTCAAATATCGTTAGGCATTGCCGCCGCTTTTAGATAAGGGGTCAAATTATGTTCAATAAAAAAATATTCGGCATAGTGGCGATCTTTTGTCTAATTGGATTGGTAATGATCATTCTGCCCGGTTGTTCCAAAAAGATCGTCAATGAAAATTCCAATAACAATGTAATTATTTCGATGAGTACGAAAGCATCCGGTATAGAAATGTCAGAATTGGCGGAAGTTTTTGTCCTGACAATCGATGCCGAGGATTTTCCAATACCGATTGCGATCCCATTAACGCTGGAAGGATCGTTTCTTGTCGGCCAGATGATTGTCCCGGTTGGAGAAAATCGGATTTTTACGATCAACGCTTATGAGTTGCCTATCTTTGATGTTGGTTTGTTTGGCGCTCTGATTTATCAGGGGACTGATACCGCGGATGTGATTTTCAATAGTACGGTTACGGTTAATATTGATATGTTCCCGGTTGTACCGCTGTTGAAAGTTGTTCCAAGAACAAAATCTGAAAGGATAAGTTCGCTTCCAATGGGAGACCCATTTACGGTTGATGTTTATGCCTATAATGTTCCGGAAGTGAACTATATAAGTTTTGATCTTAGCTACCTGACCAATAATCCCATTCTTAACTTTTTGCATATTTCACTGGGAGCCGATCTTCCTGCCGATAGTAGGGTATCATATGAAGGTGGAAATTCATCGGTAACGATTTGGCTCGACCGGCCTAATTTAGCTGGACCTTTGGTAGATGAACTTGGTAACGCCCATATTTTAACTTTCAACTTTGACAGTCATTCAGATACAATGGATGATTTTGATACGACAATAATTGCAATAACTCCGATTATTCTTGATCGAGGCAATGGTGAAGTCTCTGATCCATTTCCGCTTGATAGTCTCTATCTGGAACCGGCAATGTTTGAGTTATTTAAGGTCAGCGACTCCTGAAAATGATTGCCGTGTATATAGTTGAGGTGGCTGTAGATTAGTTATTCATAAAAAAGACTCATTATGAGTTGCGCCAATATGCATCTGAAGGCGGGATAAATGCAACAAATTGCGTTTTACCCCGCCTCTTTTTTTGTATCATATAATCTAATACCAGACAAATATTGTCGGAATATAAACTCGTGATAAGTTTTCTCAGTATCACTTAACCGTTTGTGTTTTATTTGGTTTTGCCTGATTTTATAAATAAATTATCAAAATTGAATTGAAAAGAGAAAACCAGAAATCTCTGTGAGTGAAAATCTTTGAGATATTTTAATATCGGCATAATTGTTGCGCAAAGAGGCTTGGAGCTAAAAATATAATTGTCTGCTTTTTTATATAAAAGCGGCGCAACTGAATAGGAAGTTAGAGACTATGTTCAAATTTACCAGACACTTAACCTTCGGTTTACTGGGAATATTTTTGATAATATTTCCGTTTCAATCCTCGCTATCCGGGGTTGTCAAAGAATATGAGCCGGCTCTTGGTGCCGATGACCTGTTTCTAATTGGTTTTGGCGAGCTAACTTTTCATTCGCTATCTGTGGATGGCAATGTAAGCAGGTTTGAGTCGGATAATCCGTGGCTAAAAGACGGTTTTTCCGGCAATTATCGCACATCGCTCTTTGCCAACGGAAACCTAACCAGAAAACTTTTTGTTAACGGAACGGCAATCGTCGATTCACGAGTCGAAAATGATTACCACTACGTTGACCCATCAGTTTTCAGACTCAAAATGTCGGTTAAATCATCCGAACCACTCTGGGATGACTGGCGTTTCACCGGCGAAGGACAGTTTGACCCCCAACGTCAATGGGATATAGGCAATCTAGATGTCCGGCTTCTTACCCAATCTCAGATACCGGCTCGTCTGGAACTTCTGGCGCGGCTGGATTCAGACAAGCATGGATATATCGAGGGCGGATCACTTCGCCCCAGTTTCAATAACTCAGCCTTTAGTTTGCATCGCCGTTCGCTGTTTGGCGGTTTTGCCGATCTTAGTTTTGGCAAAGTTGGATTTGAAGCGGTTGGCGGTAAGTTGGAAGGCAAATCATTTCGTGAGGGTGCCGCAGTGGGTATTCCTGCCAATGGAACTACCGGACCTTACGATTTGGAGAATGCTCCGGTAACCCGTGGCAGTGAGGAAATCAAAATCGAGGTTCGTGACCGGTTTGACCCAACGACAGTTATCTCATCGCGAACATTAATTTCCGATGTTGACTATACTATTGATTATCTGCGCGGACGGGTAATCCTTAATATGCCGGTGGCAAGTGAGACGATAGCCTCCGACCCGGTCTTTATTGTTATCACCTACGATTATCAACGGGATGAAAATGATAATCTTGTCGGCGGTCGTTTTAGTTTTCAGCCAGATGACAATTTTGAAGGTGGCGTTTCATTACTGCACCGTTTCCGCGATAATAATGCTACCGGGATTGGAATTGATGAGCCGGATGATCTCGGGGCAGTTGATGTTGCTTTCGATTTTGATAAAATCGGAAGCGGGTATGTTGAATATGCCGGTTCCCAAAGCGATGATGTCAGCGGCGGCAATCAGGCTTTTCGTGCCGGAATTGTGTCGCAGATCACCGATCAATTAACGGTGACTGCCGATTTTCAAAAAATAAAAGATCAATTTATGTCATTCACCAATTCCGATTTGAATCCAACAAAAAATCAGCAGCGTTTAAATCTCGGCGGCAGTTTTGATCTCGATGAAAAACAGACATTTAATTTGTCTTACGGAAACATCCTCGGACTTGAAGCGGGGGGAGAGTACAATCCGTATCCGGGTCGTCGCGATGAGAAAAAATATGTAGCTGGTTATCGCAATAATTTCAGCAAGGCAATCAGGCTCGGTGTGATGCTGGAACAACGCGATGTGCAAAATAAAGATGATGTAACCACTGAAGATAACCATCAGCAGAGAGCAGTGGTTGATTTGGATGGAACCAGAGATTCATTCGGATTCCTGAAACAGTTTTCTTATGGTTTGCATTATGAGCGGATCAGTTTCAGAAACGATCTTAATCTTGGGACGCTGGATAACAATACTAATCAGGCAGCCCTTTCACTATCCACTAAATCAGAACAGGGTCATTATGTTGAATTGATTCAGAAAATCAGACATCAGGATTATACAAATTTTGGTCTCATTAACGAACGTGAAGACGGGACGTTTTTGACAGCTCGTGTCCAACCTCGACAAGATTTAAGTGCACTTTTTACCGTTGAATATAAACGGTTTGCGCGCCCGGGTGAGGATCTTTCGTTTCTATCCTTGTGGCAGGATAGTCCATATAAGGTCTCAAAATCGGGAACATTCGCAATTGAATATCTTCCATTTGAAATTCTGAAAACGGTTGGCAAGATCGGCCGCTACGATCAGCAGCGTTGGGAATTTGGTGTTGAATCACGCAGTACCGATGATTATGCGATGGGGCAATTAGTCTGGTTTTATAATCATCACCTGTCGGTGACCGCTGAAAGCGAATTCCGAAATATTAAAGTCGTTGGAATCACGCCGACTCGAAACAAAATATGGGATTTGGGATTTAAGTTAAATTGGAACAAGGATCGTTTCAATCAGCTAAATGGCGGGGTAATCAGACGCCATCAGACCTTGGAAAACTCGTTGAGTTCCGAGTTTAAATCGGAATCTTATATCATTCTGGCCGGAGGGTCAGTATCGCTGACACGCAACTTTTTTGCGAGAGGTTCGGTGAAGACGATTCTGCTTGAATCACTGGAGGATGAAAAAACATATCTCCAGATCGAAGCGGGATATGAAGGAAGAAGCTGGTACCGTGTTTCAGTCGGGTACGAGCAAATTGAAAATGACACAAAAAACAACCCCACTGGGGATAATTACCGCGGCCAGGGCATCTTTGTTCGGCTAACCGGTAAATTATAAGGATTGGGGTAATTATGAATAACAAAAATAACATTATGTTTAACGGCAAAAGTAAAATAGTGACCCTGTTAATCCTCGGCTTTTGTTTGTTAACTCCGATAATCGCTTTTGGTTTGGATAGTGCAGAGCCGGATAGTACAACTCGTTGTGCACTGCAAATAATCAAGTCGGTTGATTCAATAATCTCATCTCCCGGCTCAATACTTACCTATACTATTCAAGTTAAAAACCAGGATAGTTATGATCATAAAGATGTTTTAGTAGAAGACGGTATCCCTGTTTTTACAACATATATTCAGGGAAGTGCTAACAATAATGGTGTTTATTTATCGGCTTATAATCAAATTAGATGGGAAATTGGTTTGCTTGCGGCTGGAAGTATGGTTACATTTTCATATGAAGCGCAGATCGATCCTGGGACTCCAAATTTAACGGAGATTCGTAATACGGCCAAAATTTCCTTACCTGAAATATTCTATAGTAATCTGGTTATTACCAAAGTTAAAGTTGAACTAAAACCGAGACTACAAATTATTAAGCAGGTTGACAAAACAAGCGCTTATGCCTCTGATACGCTTCATTATACTTTAACCGTATCCAATCAGGGCGATGCCAAAGCGTACTATACTAATATCGTTGATGAAATTCCTGAGTATACTACATATGTAGTTGGCAGTGCGACCGCCGGCACCTATGATGCCAATTTCAATCGACTTAACTGGTATATTCAATATTTGTGGCCGGGTGAATCGGCTGTTTTAAATTTTGCGTCAATTATCGATTCCGATGCTCCGGCGCAAACAGAAATAACTAATATCGGTACAATAGTACAGGAAATTGGAAATGTCGCTGATACGGTGGTGACAACAGTATTGGCACCTCCGGCACCGAAACTCAATATTATTAAGGAAGTTGACAAATCAACCGCATACGCCGGTGATACTTTAACTTATACTTTAAGAGCTGATAATACAGGCGATGTCGATGATAATTCTGTTACGATCACTGATAAAATTCCTCAGAATAGTAATTATATCGACGGCAGTGTGACCGGTGGAGCAGTTTATAATACGCAGGAAAACCGGATTGAATGGTCAGGTGCGATTCCGGCTTTTGGTTCAACCGGAAATATTACTTTTAAGGTTTTTGTTGATAAATTCACTCCGGCGCAGACGATAATCACAAATATCGGTTCAATAATTTTTCCGGATAGTCTGATCTCTGATACAGCCAAAACTGAAGTTTTGCCGTATCCCGGACCTAAAGTATATATTGATAAGTCAGTAGATAAGTCTTCTGCTTATAATGGCGATACGCTGACTTATTATCTTGATATTTCAAACTATGGCGGAGAGACCGCCACAAATGCAGAGGTTATCGATAATATTCCGAATCATACGACTTATATTCCGGGCAGTGCCATTGGCGGCAGTTATGATGCAACATTAAATCAGGTGAGTTGGAATCTGCCAACTGTTCCTCAAGGTTATGATGTCTCAATGCTGCAGTTCAAAGTTGCTATTGATAGACAACTTACAGCTCCGACCACTATTGTTAATATTGGTACTGTTACCTATGACGATAAATCTGACTCGGATGATGCCAAAACCGATGTATCGATCCATCCCGGGCCGAAAGTATATATTGATAAGTCAGTAGATAAGTCTTCTGCCTATAATGGCGATACGCTGACTTATTACCTTGATATCTCCAACTATGGCGGAGAGACCGCCACAAATGCAGAGGTTATCGATAATATTCCGAATCATACGACTTATATTCCGGGCAGTGCTATTGGCGGCAGTTATGATGCAACATTAAATCAGGTGAGTTGGAATCTGCCAACTGTTCCTCAAGGTTATGATGTCTCAATGCTGCAG
>DAOUVS010000267.1 GCA_030667525.1 Candidatus Zixiibacteriota bacterium
AATCCAATGAAGATTGCTATTATTAACCGGCACTACGTGAATCAGGACGGTTCATATATAGGGACCGAATTGAATGCCGCAATCGATACTAATTATCAGAATCTTCATTTGAAACGTGTTAATGACAGTATTATCGGCTTTTTCAATAACAATGATGTTAAACAAAATATAAACCTTGAAGTCCCGTCGCATTATATGTCAATCGACAATAATATGATTGATCAGTTAGAAACTTTTCTCGCTTTTCAGGGCATTAATATCGGTGACACAATTTATGATACGGTTTTTGTCCCTCAGGTAACCCAGCAGACAGTATTCAGGGGTGTGGTTGAAGATTATGTTGGTATCAGATACGGCGATCTGTTTGATTCTGCCTATCAGATAAACTTCACTGATCCGGCTATTCAAAAGGTTTATTTCACAAAAGAAAAAAAGGTGATCCTGGTTGATCTTGAAACACAAAACATTACTGTTATCCTCTCCGAAGATCCAATGGAAAAATTCGCTGCGCCAAAAGCGACTTTCGGTTTTAGCGATTTTATAGCACGACTGCCCTACTACGCAATCTTCTTGTTAATTGGCGGCATCTTATCAATTCCATTTCTTAGAAATAATTATAAAAAACCTGAAATATATTTCGCCTTAATATTAGGCGGCACTATTTATTCTCTGATTGGTGCTACCCAGGTACCATTGCAGAAATGGTTTGCCTCCGCCTATCTTATTCCCGGACTTAAGGAGGGCGGTTCACTTTACTTTTATGGCATATTCAATGCGCTGATTACCGGAATAGTGCAGGAAGCACTGAAAATAGCCGTAATAGCCACTGTCTTTTTTATTCGCAAACCAACCCTGAAACCGATGATCGCACTCGGTCTTTTCTGCGGACTTGGTTTTGGAATTTATGAAGCCTGCTCATTAACCGGAGCGGCATTGCAATCGGGAGCGATGTCTCTGTTTTCATGGGGGACATTTGAACGCTTTTTTGCCATTCTCTTTCATGCCGCGACCGGGGCTTTATTGGGCTATAGTCTGGTGAGAGGAATAAAATTTGTCTTAATTTTCTGGCCGGTCGCAGTTATCGTTCATACATTGATTAATTACCTGATTATCTTTTTGCACCGCAAAGTTATTGATGTGGCAATATTTGAATTAATATTCGCTATTATATGTGTAGTTTTTGCCTTGTTTGTTTATCTGATGATAGGACGAAAACGAACCCAATAAAACAATTGTTGGCTGTTTGGATTTATACAACTTTACAGCCTGTTATTATGCCAGAGAAATTGAGTTTGACATCATCGATGGCATATATTATTATCGTTGCAAATAGTAGGAATATGTTTTAAAAATGAGGTTTAACAGAATATTATGCCAAATATTTCAAATCGTGGGATGGAGATGCCGGAATCGCCAATCAGAAGATTGGCTCCTTATGCCGAGGTGGCGAAGAAAAAAGGCAGAACGGTTTACCATCTGAATATTGGTCAACCTGATATTGCAACTCCCGAAATAGCCCTAAATGAAGTAAAAAATAATGATTTAAAAGTAATTGCTTATGGGCATTCAGCCGGGAACGAATCTTATCGCAGGAAACTGGCCGATTATTACAAAAAATATAATATCAATGTAGAATACAGCGATATTTTAATTACTACCGGCGGCTCGGAGGCAATCTGTTTTGGTTTTCTAAGTTGTCTCAATCCGGGTGATGAAATTATTTTGCCTGAGCCGTTTTATGCCAACTATATCGGGTTTGCTGTTTCATCGGGAGTAAAAATTAAGCCGATTACATCCAAAATTGACGATGGTTTTGCTCTTCCTCCTATCTCTGAGTTTGAAAAACTTGTGACGCCAAAAACAAAGGCGATTTTAATTAACAATCCGAATAATCCAACCGGTTACCTTTATTCCCGTGATGAATTGAACGCTTTGCGTGATATTGTTAAAAAACATAATCTATATCTATTCGCCGACGAAGTTTATAAAGAATTTTGCTATGACGGCATGGAATATATCTCAGCGATGCATCTTGAAGGAATCGAAGATAATGTTGTAATGATGGACTCTATCTCAAAACGTTACAGTGCCTGCGGAATGAGAATTGGGGCCTTGATTTCAAAAAACAAAGAAATTATCAAAGCTGCGCTAAAATTTGGACAGGCCCGCCTCTGCCCTCCAGCTTATGGGCAAATGGCCGGTGAAGCGGCGATTGATACGCCCGATTCATATTTTGAAGAAGTTCTCAACGAATATGTTAAAAGGCGCAATCTGGTTGTTGAAACATTAAATAAAATTGAAGGTGTTAGCTGTCCGATGCCTCACGGCGCTTTTTACGCTGCTGCTCGGTTTCCAATTGCCGATGCCGATCATTTCTGTCAATGGCTCCTGGAAGAGTTCGAGTATGAAAATCAGACCGTGATGCTTTCTCCGATGAGCGGATTTTACTCCACCAAAGGTTTGGGGACCGATGAGATCAGAATCGGTTATGTGCTTAATGTTGATGATCTGTCAAACGCACTCAAATGTATCGAAGAAGCTTTGAAAGTATATCCCGGAAGAAAAACAAAATGAGCCAACTAACATATTATGCCGGTATTGATATCGGCGCTTCCAATATCAAATATGGTCTGGTTGATTCAACCGGAAAAGTGATTTATCGTGATCTGAAACCATCACAGGTAGCCAAGGGAGCGATGCCCCTTCTCCATATGGTAACCAATATCGCCGAAAATCTTTTGCTTCGAGCAGCCGAAGATGAATTACAAATAAAATGGCTGGGAGTTGGTACTCCGGGTGTCGTTGATATTAAGACCGGAACGGTTATTGGCATTAGTCCCAACATCCCTGATTGGGTCGGGACTGAACTGGGACCACATCTAAAAGAGCATTTAAATCTCCCGGTTTATGTTGACAATGATGCCAATTCAATGGCTCTGGGCGAACTTCGTTTTGGTGCCGGCCGGAGATTCAATAATATTCTTTGCGTTACGGTTGGAACCGGAATCGGCGGCGCGGTTATAATAAATAAGGAATTATGGCGCGGAAGTAATTTTACAGCAGGAGAGTTGGGACATATTGTCATCGATTACAACGGAAAAAAATGTGACTGCGGAAATAGCGGCTGTTTGGAAAAATATTGCACCGGACCGGTTATGATAAAATTGGCAATCGAGAAGCTAAAAAATGGAATGACCGAAACAATGAACGAGATTTTATCAGGCGATATAGAAAATTTGAATATCAAAAAGCTTTTTACCGGTGCCAAAAAGGGCGATGAACTCGCTTTATCTATAATAGAACAGTCGGCCAAAATTCTTGGAGCCGGTTTATCCGGAATAGTAAATCTACTTAATCCGGAAGCGATAATTTTTGGCGGCGGTGTTATCGACGGTGGCGCCGGTTATATCGAAATCGTTGGAGCCGAAATTCGCAGGCGCTCTTTTCCCACAGCCACAGAAAATCTTAGAATCGTTAAGGCTGAATTGGGCAATAATGCCGGCTTTATCGGAGCCGGACTTCTGGGTGAATATAAGCTTTAAGTCGGAATGAATTGAAAACAGTAAAACTGGGAAAAAGGAATATAGAGGACAATAATGGAAAAAGAACCAATCTCTTCAAGTAGTCAGGATATCCCGATGCAGATAAAAATTCTATCATGGTTTGGTATAATTTTTGGTTCCATGTATCTGCTCTACTCGATTGTTAATATTATCCTTTCTTTCCTCGACCGAACTCAGGGAGATGTTGGAAACAATATCCTTATTCTGCTCTATGGTTTGCCGGTAGTCATTTTTAGCACCGGATTTATGAATAAGCAAAAATGGGGATGGATCGGTTATACCGCAATCTTGGGAATTATTGTTCTC
>DAOUVS010000253.1 GCA_030667525.1 Candidatus Zixiibacteriota bacterium
TTTACGTATAATGCATCTATCTTATTTTCTTAAAGACAATATGCGGTATCAAGAAGTGCCCGCTAGCGATCCGACAGGACAATTTATGTGGTTATGCAATTGCCCCAAAATTATTCTTCTTCAATGCCTGATTTATTTTGTATTTCTTTTGTTCAGTCCGAATATTAATGCCGGTAGCATCCACCCAAATCTTTCAGCGAAACTAAATGCCACTTCGCCACAGGAAATATTGAGTGTTGAGATAGAGGTTGATGGCGGTATTTCTGCCGAAGAGTTGAATGCATATCTTGATTCAACATGTGAAACTTTATCTGACCGCCGCCGAGAGGGTGTACTTCTCTTGCAACAGGTAGCGAATAATACTCAAGCAGGTATCCTGAGATATCTTGACCAGCTAATGGAATCAGGGCAAGTAAAATATATTAAGAGCCATTGGCTAACGAATACAATTACAGTTGATCTCGTCAGTTCCGGCATTTCAAAAATTGCCGAAAGAAATGATGTAAAGGAAATATTCCAATACCCTGAACTCATTCCCATGGAATTGGAAAAGCCATACTTATCAGGTTCTTCCTCGGCCAAGAGCATGGGTGGCGTTGAGGAGAATCTCAAATATATTGGAGCCGACTCGGCATGGGCAATGGGATATACCGGAGAGGGACGAATAGTCTGTATTTTTGACTTGCAAGGAGTGGATGGGCAACACCCTGCCCTATACAATAACTGGAAAGGCCATGATGGCTTTCCCGCTGCTGCCTGGCTTGGTAATTGGACTGTTGACGGGTATCCAAGCCATTCATATGAACATGGTACACTGGTACTGGGAGTTATGGTTGGGCATGATGATTTAACCGGGGATACAATAGGAGTGGCCCCGGGAGCTGAGTGGATTGGAGTGCATGGAGCTGGATGGGAATGGGCTGCGGATCCAGATGGAAATCCTTACACCACAGATGATGTGCCAGATGTCATTAACATGAGTTTCAACCTTGGCGAGGCATGCGCGGGCAAGTACAATGAAATGATAGACATGACAGAAGCTCTCGGTATTGTTAACATTTTGTCCGCCGGAAATGATGGTCGCTACCCCTATTCAGTGAGTGGGCCCGCAGAACGTGCACTGGATTCTTTAACTAATTTCGCGGTGGGATCTATCGACCATAATACTGGTAGATTGTGGTGGTCATCGAGCAAAGGCCCGTCAAAGTGCGATAGCATTTCTATTAAACCAAATGTTACCGCGCCTGGAGCATTCATTCGATCTTCCTTACCAGGAGGACTGTATGAGTCTAATATAGGCACATCGTTTGCCGCTCCCCATGTCGCCGGAGCGGTGGCGATTCTAAGGCAATATGCGCCGAATGCCTCCGTTAGAGAAATTAAGCAAGCACTTTTGGCAGGATGTACCCCTCTCGGCATCCCATCTCCAAATAACAACTATGGTTGGGGTGTCATCAATATTCCGGCTTCAATTGAATACCTATCATCACAATTCTCTGCCGACCTACGTATCGTGTCGTACGATTATGTCCAAACCACAGTCCAAGATACGATCAAGGCAGAAGTGAAATTAAAAAATCGCGGTTATCCAGTGGATTCGGTATATATCCAATTTTTTACTAACAATGAAGGTATTACTGTCTTGACGGACTCAATCTATTTCGGCTCACTAAACCTGAATCAAATTTCAAGTGGTAATATCCCTCTTCAGGTCATCTTCGATGATACTATGTACGCCGGTGCAATCCTTTCAATTGATTATGTCATATATGGTTCAAATGGTTACAGCAAGCCTGGTACCTTAACAGTTCAGGCAGGTATTGAAGGCCAGCACAAAACCTTTACACACATGAATGATATACTACAATTCACTGTATCGAATATCGGACAGTACAGCCTTTTTAGACATGGCGAAACAACGCGCAATTGGCTTTATGAATCCGCTCTTATGATTGGAACCGATATCACGCATATTTCTGATGGCTTCAGGAACATGTCACTGGAGTCCGATAATGATTTCTGGTGTGAAGCGAGCAATAGTCTGGAAGTTAGGATTCCCGGCACGAGAGCGGATCAGGAATCCTCTTGCATCTTCGATGATGGTCGCGCTGAAAACCGGATTGGGATTCAAGTAAAACAGAACACTTATAGCTGGAACACACCACCGAACGACGGGTATGTCTTAATGGAATACGTGATTGAAAATGTTTCCAGTGGAATCATAGATGGTTTATCAGTTGGACTCGCCTTAGATTGGACTTATTATCGTCCGAATTATGATCATCATTGCGAAGGGAATTATTCAGGTGATGAAAATCTTGGTTTTATTTTTAAACATATATCTGCTAGCGACTCCTCTTTATTTCGCGGGATAACAGTATTAAATGAAGAGGGAGTAATGTCATATAAGGTAATAGCCCAATACATAGATGGCTCCATACATGGGCCGGGACTTTCTGATTCGGCCAAATTCAGTGCTCTGTCCGGAGGATTGATTGACACAAACGTTACCCAAGAAGGCCCTGAAAGTCTGATGCATGTGCTTGCTACCGGTCCTTTCCAGCTTTCACCTGGTGAAACTGATACTGCCTATTTTGCAATTTTGGGAGCCGATTCTCTGAATGAGCTCAAATTGACCGCGCTAACGGCACGTGATAAGGTGCTGCATCTAATAGAGCGATACGCTCTTCCCAATTGGTTTGGATTGTACCAAAATTATCCTAATCCCTTTAATTTGGAAACAAACATTAAATTTACGTTGCCGAGATCTGGCAATGCTAAATTAAAAATATATAATATTCTCGGACAACAAGTTACTACCCTTACAAATAGTTATTATCCAAAAGGACATCATACGGTGATTTGGAATGGAACTGACAATAATGGCAAGTCAGTAGCCAGCGGTGTTTATTTATATCGCCTAACAACATCCAATTATTCTGAAACAATGAAGATGATATTGCTTAAATAAAATAATTCCAAACCAATTAAGGCAGGCGAATTTGGCCTACCTTTATATTAAAGAAAAATAATATCACTTGCTATCGCATAAAAAAACGCCCGCTGGAAAGCGGGCGTCTGAACAGAAAATTATTTATTTATCAGAATCCAAGCATGACTCCAACAGCAAGAGTGAAATACCGAAAGTTGCCCGTGCTGAAATGGGTCCAATAATGACGATATTCGCCATAAACAGCTATCGGTGCTGCTGGCGGAGCAACCTTTAGGCCGCCGATAAAATGATATCCGCTTCCGGTAATGGCTGCACCTCCAACAGGGTTCCCCATAATACTTAAGGATCCCCCCAAGACGTGAAGACCATAACCTATTCCTGCATATGGTTTCAGAAGCGAAATATCAAACGGTTTAACAACCGAGAAGTTGGCAGTAAAGAAGTGACGTGTTCCCTCCACCGGAATATCGCCACCGACCGAATACTTTTTCCATGAATATTCAAGGGTTCCGATTAAATCAACAACAGGTATAGCGGAAAACCTGTAATCGGCTCCAATCAATGTCATACTTTCGTTATATTAATCATCGCTGGCATCCTTGGAAAAACCGAATTTGGCCCCGATACCGGCAGAAACCATAGTCGGTATTACAAATATCAGGACAATCAGTAAAAACAGTTTATTACATTTTTTCATCTTTCTCCTCCTTAAGAATATAATCGGCTATCCGTGCCGATAATTAACAGGAATAGGACTAACTGCCCTGTTCGGCGCGGCGATCTTTTTTCTCCTGCTCAACATTATTCCGAATATCGGTGATAATAGAATTTAATCTTTGAACTTCGGCCCGAGCCGCCTTGTCAAAATCTTCATTGTTGTCGGAGGCGTACAAAATCGAACGGGAAACATTTATCAGCGCCAGTTTTTTGAAATCATTGGTTCCGGCTCGCGCGGCTATTTCGAGATTACCTCCCTGCTCGCCAACACCCGGAATAAGTATTGGGCAATCTCCTGCGGCGGCACGAATATCGGCCAACTGTTCGGGATGAGTCGCACCAACCACCAGCCCAAGATTCTGTTCCTTATCCCAGTAAGCGACTTTTTCGGCGACATACATATAGATAGGTTTGTTGACGACATGCATAAACTGAAATTCACGGCTCCCCGGATTTGAGGTCAGACAAAGAACAAAGGCACCTTTACCCTGATAATCTAAAAACGGCCGGATAGCATCGTAACCCATATATGGATTCACGGTCACCCAATCAGCTTTGTACCGTTCAAAA
>DAOUVS010000186.1 GCA_030667525.1 Candidatus Zixiibacteriota bacterium
AATCAGGATGCCGGTCCCGATTGCCAGAATTATACTGATTGAACGATACTCAGGAGGAAAAGCAAATGAGGCGGTTGAAAGGAAAATTATAAAAAGAAACATCGTGATTGCATCGAATAGGACTTCGATTACTATCGTTGAAAAAACATAAGTTTTGGAAAGACTCTCTTTTTTGGCAAACAGAAGTAACCGTCCGACCTGTCCGGTCAAAGCAGGCATGCTTATATTAACCACCTGACCGGCGGCATAAAGCGAAATAATTCTAAACAGCCCAACCTTTTTGGTTTTTTCAATAATTACCCGCCAGCGGACTGCCCTGAATATTGCCATTCCGAATGAGAAAACTATTGATGGTATCAGAAAGTAAAATTTCACGCTCTGATACATAACCTTGATCTGGGTAATACTGATATCTTTGACACAATAAGCCAGTAAAACGATGGCAATAAGCAAACCCCAGAACTGTTTTTTCTTCCAAAACGCCTGCATATCAAATTCCAAAAATTAAACCGGCCAAAGCCGGTCGTTAAACAAGGATAATAGGTTTTTCTGCGGAAACTGTCAATAAAAAGATTTTGCGATATTATATCTTTTCGACATCTCCACTTAAAACCCAGCCTTTTCGCTTATTTTCAAAAAGGACCAGATAATAATTATCTGTTTCCTTTTCGATTGTAAAGGTAAGTCCAAAAACGCCAACAAATTCGACATCGTTGTCCTCACCCGGGCCGCTTAATATGCGAGTCTCATCGGCAACAATAACACCTTTTTCGGTCATATAATCGGTGCGATATTTATACGTGGCCAGACCGGATGAAACAAAAACGAGAAATATTAAAAGATAAGCAAAGATTTTTATCACCAAGCCTCGCCATTGCAAAAACATAATAACACTCAAATATAGCATCAAAAGAATGAATAAAACCGATGCCGCCCAGGCTATCAGAGTCAACGTATAGGAATCAACTATCAGATCAAAAAAGGTCGTGACCGGGTTGATCTTTATCCCTTCCATCCGGGTCGGCATAAACATTCGGGCGAATTCAAGATTGGTTTCAACATCGGGGTCGCCGGGACTTAGCTTTTGAGCGCGAAGATAATATAAAATCGCATAGCCGAGCTTGCCTTTTTTAAAAAAGCAGTTCCCGATATTAAAATAAAGCGGCGCCGATTCATAACTTTTTTGCTCTATTTCGAGATATATTTTTAAAGCTTCATCATAATCCTGATTCTGATAATAATTTCCAGCCGAATTAAATAAAGAATCGGTATTAAAACCGTATGCAGATGACAAAGCCAGAACCATTAAAATCAATAATACCTGAAGGGTTGATTTAAACAATTTGACTCCCTTCCAGTTTGATTAGAATCTCTTCGGCCGACTTTAATGATAATTTTATATTTTCGGCGGTTTTGCTCGATGATGAGTACTGCGCAAAATCTGCCTGCCTTAGCAGACTTTTGGTGGAATCAATAATATCATTTTCAATATTAGCATTGACCATTATTTCAAGCAGTTGATCGCCGATCATTCCATGAGGCGAAATATTTAATTTATCGGCAATATAAGCGAACAAAGCAAAACGTATTTCTGCATAAAATTCGGCTGTTTGATTTGAGCCAGCCAGTTTGCGGGCAGTCGCCAATCGTTTTCGGGCAAGTTTCCGGGCCAGCCGGGAACGGGCGTAACCGATATCGGTAGTTAATTTTTCTCGTCTTTTTTGGCCGATCCAGACAAAAACCAATAACAACACCGGGACTCCATTAAGGATCAAATAAAGCGGAGTAGCCAGAATAAGCGGCCGTTTAATAGCCAAATCCCCACTTTTGGTTTTAATATATCTAATATCTTTGGCTTTGGAATCGATAACCCGGCCAGCCACATTTGGGACTGGAATATCGGCGTAGTCGCTCAGGGCAGCCTGCTCGACATTAATATTAATCGGTTTGGTCGATACCGTTTTATATTTTTTTGTGGTCGGATTAAAATAATTCAAGCTAACGGCAGGAATGGTCAGTTTCCCGGCCCGTTTTGGAATATATGTTTCTTCGAATATCTTGGTTCCGCCAACAACCATATCAACCTTCGAAATTTTCTCACTCGATGCCGAGCGATAAATTCGAAAATCTGCCAGATCTTCTATTACCGGCTCGGCGACCGTTTTGATGTTTCCGGTTCCACTAATTTTGTAAGTAACCGTCACCGGCTGATTGACTTCGGTTTTTAATTTATCGGCAGATGACGTAATAAAAAACTCGCCAACCGTTCCACTAAAATTAGCCGGTTTGTTCTTGGTCGGCAATGGAAGGACCTCAATTTTCAACGGCTGTGTTCTGATTGTTTTTGTTTGACCACGATTAAAAAAACTACCGAACCCACCAAATGGATCACGGCTTCTTCTGTTTGAGGTCTGAACATTAACAGATAACATTGCCTGTCCAATACTTAATTCGCCTGAGCGGGTTGGAAACAGCGCTGTATTTATTTCAATAACACTGTAACGGCGACCATTGATATTTTGATAATATGACCGCTGGGGTTCAATTGCATCGGACCAGAAATCGGTTACCTGCGGGGGCGTATAATCCGGTTGCGAAAGCAGGCTGACCGCATGGCAGAATTTTATTGTCAAAGTTACCTGCTCATTAACGTAAACTTTCTTTTTATTCAATTCGGCCAGTAGGAAAATATCGCGGTTTTCGCCTTCACTCGACTCGGCCGCCTTTTCCAAAGTTTTTGGCGTCCCGATTCCAGCGTCTAAAACGGTTAGAGTCACTTCTTTTGATTGATATCGTTTCCGTTTATATACAATCGAGGCTGCTTTAATAACAAACGTCCCCTGTCTTTTGGGGAAAAGCATGTAATTATATGCGTGAGTCGATTCCATACTGCCGTTAACAATGGAGATATTGGTCGAGGTCCCCTGCGAGCTGACTTCGAACATCGATAAATTTGGCAGATCAGGTTCGGGCAGCGAGCCGGATCCGGTCACAGTTATCGCCAGAAAGGCCTGATCCTCGATACCGATCGTATCGGGGGCAATATGCATCTCGATTTTAACCTCATCCTGAGCCGAAACCACAACCGATAACATCAGAACCGAAAATATTGTAATTAGTCTAATCACCAATCGTTCCCCTGGTAACTGCCTTGCGCCTTGAATCGCTGTTGCTCTTTCTGCAAATCTTTTTCATCATCTTTTAAGGCGTTTAGTATTCTTTCGGCATCTTCTTTCGACATTTCATCTTCACTTCGTTCCTGAGGCTGTGGTTGTTGCTCCTGATTTTCATCCTGTTGTTCTTGTTCGTCCGGTTGCGGCTGATCTTGTTGCTGTTCTTCCTGTTGTTCCTGCTCCTGATCTTTCTTTTGCTGTTCTTGCTGTTGTTGCTCCTGCTTATCTTTATTTTCAGGTTTCATCTGTTCTTTTAGCATTTTGCGAGCCAGCTCAAGATTGTATTTGGCGTCAATATCTTCTGGGACCAGTTCCAGTGATCTTTGATAAGATTGAATCGCTTTTTGATAATCGCCCATTCGGTAATAGACGCTGCCGAGATTATAATGAGCCGCCGCCTCTTTATTCACATCCTGCAAAACCAACGATCTTTGAAGTTTATCAACCGCTTCTTCATATTTTTCGTCATGATACAAGGCGCCAGCCATATTATATTCAAGTTCGGGTGTTTCGGGACGTTCCACTTCAGCCTGATGATAATAATCAAGAGCCGTTTTGTAATCACCCTCCTTAACCGCGGTATTGCCTTTGCCGACCAGATCGGTGAAATCATCGGCCAGAACAAACGATGCTGATAGCAGCAGATAAATGAATATGAATAATAAAGATTTCATAATAATATTATACTTTCTTTACCTTTCGTTTCTCCGAAATAAAGAACTCTCCAATAACAAATAGTATTGCCAGGAAAAGCGGAAATTGGAACCGATCTTCATACTGCATCATCAGTTTCCCCTCAAGCTCCTTTTTTTCCATCTTGCTGATCTCTTCATACACTTTATCGAGTTCCATCTCACCGGCGGTGGCGCGATAATATTTTCCACCGGTCGTCAGCGCGATTTTCTGCAATGTTATTTCATCAAGTTTGGTAACAATCACCTCACCGTTTTTGTCTTTTTTATATCCGACATTTTCGCCCATCCGGTTTAGGACTGGAATTGGTTCACCAACCGGTGACCCGATTCCAATTGGATAAATTTTGATCCCCTCTTCATGAGCCCGTTCAGCCGCTTCGATTGCTTTATTTGTCTGATCTTCACCATCGCTGAGCAAAATCATTACTTTATGTTTACGCTCCTGCGAAACAAACGCCTCGGATGCTTTCTCGATAGCATCACCAATAGCAGTCCCCTGTTGAGGAATCAAACCGACATCGATAACATCAAGAAATATCTCGGCGGCGGCATAATCAAGAGTTAACGGCGATTGCATAAACGCCTCACCGGCATAAGCAACCAATCCCACACGATCACCTTCGAGACGTTCAAGAATACCGCGAACCTCCTGGCGCGCCTTGGTGATACGGTTCGGTTTAAAATCCTCGGCCAGCATTGAATTGGAGACATCAATGGCAATCACCAGATCGATCCCCTCGCGGCGCATCATCTCCATATGAGTTCCGCATTGCAATTGCGCCAGAGTAAGTATTAGAAATAACAGACCGCCCAAAATAACCGCAGCTTTCCCGCCCTGCCGGGCAAACGACAGATACGGTGCGTTTTTCATCAGTAAAAACAGATCGCCAAAACGTGCCAGCATTGTCTGTTTCCGTTTGATCGCCCAAATAAAGAAGAAGATCAAAAACAGAACCAGAAACAGCAGGACAAAATGTTCCGGTGATGCAAATCTCATGTTACTACTCCAATTGTACTCATCACGGTATTTTCCTGAATATTGTCTGGCTTAATAGTATTTCAAGCACCAACAGTGCCAAACCTAAATAAACAAAAAGAATAAAAAGCTCCCGATACTGCACATACTCTTTTACTTTTATTTCGGTTCTTTCCATCTTATCGATTTCATCATATATCTCGCTCAACTCATCTCTTGATCTGGCCCGAAAATATTTTCCGCCGGTTTTATTGGCGATCTCGGTCAGGACCTCTTCGTCTATTTCATTTGGCATATAGACATATCTTTTGCCAAAAATCGGATCATCAACCGGATACATTGCATTGCCCGGCTTGCCGACACCGATAGTATAAATTTTAACCCCCATCGTTTTGGCGATTCCGGCCGCAGTCAAAGGATCGATTTGCCCCGCGTTATTAACACCATCAGTCAGGAGAACTATCACCTTTGATTTTGATGGTGATTCTCTGAGTCGATTGATGCCATTAGCGAGCGCCATTCCGATTGCGGTACCGTCTTTGATCATCCCAAATTTTACCTGATCGAGAAAAGTAAGTAAGACGCCATAATCAAGCGTTAAGGGACACTGCGTAAATGATGATGCCGAAAATATTACCAGACCTATTCTGTCACTGATTCTTTTGGAGACAAATTTTTTGATCTCTTCTTTGGCGACATACAGTCGATTCTGCGGTTTGAAATCTTCCGCTTTCATCGATCCTGAAACATCAAGAGCCAGCATGATGTCGATCCCCTCTGATGACACCTCGCGGTTCTCGGTTCCGGCTTGAGGACGGGCAAAAGCTACAATCAACAGGGCAACTGCTGCAATACGAAAAACGGTCAGAATGAATCTGAAACGGCTTCGTCCGGTTCTCGCTGAACGTTTCACAATTTTTAAATCGCTGTATTTAATTGAGGCTGAGCGGACTCTTTTTTGAGTCAGTTGATAATATATCATCAGTGCAATTATCGCGGCACCGACAATAAATATAATCATTGCAGGAATAACTATTTCCTGCTCAAAAAGGGTCAAATGGAATCCGGCAAATCTAAACATCGGCACCCTCCTCAATTTTCTTCGAAGGGGCTGCCTGTTGCTCAGCGGCGAGTTTTCTTAATTCGGAATGCATGATATGATCGACCAGTTGGTGCGAATCATTAAAATCAGTTTCCGTTCTTTCTCTTTCAGGAATATATTTGGCAAATTTGACCAGATCCGAATACATTAAAAATGCCTTGATCCATATGTATTGATCCTCGGTCACTTCAAGCTCTGTTAAATTAGCGCAGAATTCATCGGTGGTCATATCGAGCACTGGTATATTGTAGA
>DAOUVS010000104.1 GCA_030667525.1 Candidatus Zixiibacteriota bacterium
TACCGGTGAAAACAGTTTGCTTGATAATTATTATTATTTCAAAAAAGAAAATAATTGCCAAACCATATTTGGTTGTTAGTCCGAGTTTTGGTCTTTCTTCTTCAAATCTCTCCCCTCGCAGATTCAAAAGCATAATAACAAAAAGGAATAAAACGAGAATCGCTCCGGCATAAACTATAATCAATAAAGCTCCTACAAACAGTGCACTTAATTGAACATACAAAACTGCCTGTGCGATCAATGAAACAATCAAAAACATCACCGAGGCGACCGGGTTACGCTGAAGAATCATCATCACCGCACCGCCAACAGCAAAAATTGCGCAAATATAAAATATGACTATGTCTAGCGCCATTTCCTAAAATATCCTCCGTACCTTTCGGATAATCTTTTTAAACGGTTTCTCCTTGGTCGGTCGATTTGCCAACATCTGACCCTTAGTATAAATAAACGCATCACGGCTGTCATTCGAAAACTCATATTCATGGCCAAGAAAGATAGCTTCCTCCGGACAGGCTTCCTCGCAAAATCCGCAATAGATACAGCGAAGAAGATTTATCTCATAAACTTCGGAATACCGTTCCCCTTTTTCATTCTCTGCCGGTTCCATATAAATGGCATCAGCCGGGCAGGCAGAAGCACAAAGTCCGCAGCAAACGCAGCGTTCACTGCCATCCTCATATTTTTCAAGATAATGGAGACCGCGATAACGAGGCGCCATCGGCATCTTCTCTTTCGGATACTGAAGTGTAACCGGTTTTTTAAAGAGATGCTTAAAGGTTGTATAAAAGCCTTTAGGAAGAGCGATTAATACTGTCTTTACAAAATCAAACATAATTTTCAACTACAACCTTTGCAAAAATGCCGTTACCATTACGTTGGCCAAAGCCAATGGGAACAGAACTTTCCATCCAAAATTCATTAACATATCGTACCGCAGTCGTGGTAAAGTAGCGCGAATCCAGATATAAAAACACATAAAGAAAAATACTTTAATAACAAACCATAAAAACGGCGGCAGAATCGGTCCCTGCCATCCACCTAAAAAGATCGTCGTCGCAACCGATGAAACTGCGATCATATTGGCATACTCGGCCATAAAAAACAGCGAGTAACGCATCGATGAATACTCGGTCAGATATCCGGCCACCAACTCCGATTCGGCTTCAGGTAAATCAAACGGCGAACGATTTGTTTCGGCGACCGCGCAAATCACAAAAAGAACAAAACCGAGTGGCTGTCTGAAAATAAACCAGTTGAAAAAACTATCCTGCTGTTCCACCAACTCGACCATCGAAAGGGTATTGGCCAATAGGATTACACCTATAATAGAGAGGCCATAAGAAACCTCATAAGAGATCATTTGTGCCGATGAACGAATTCCACCCAAAAGCGAATATTTGGAACCGGACGACCATCCGGCCAGAACCATACCATATACACCCAGCGAGGTGACCGCAAAAACAAATAGAATTCCTATATTCAAATCTGATATAACCATATCAATCTTCTGACCAAAAATTGTCAGCGTATCACTAACCGGAACAACTGCAAATGATAATAAAGCCGGTATAAATGAAATAATCGGTGCCAATGCGTAAGTTATCTTTTCCGCCTTATCAGGCACAATATCTTCTTTAAAAATAAGCTTGATCGCATCGGCAATCGGCTGCAGCAAACCATAAGGTCCGGCCATATTCGGTCCAATACGATGTTGAAACCGGCCAAGAAGTTTTCTCTCCAGCCAAGTGGCCCAGGCCACGCCCATCAGGACAACCGTAACTATCACGGTAACTTTGACGGCCGAAACTATTAAAAAGGTGACCGTGCTCATGTTCCCTCAACGACTGTAAGTTTCACTCTATCAATATTCCTCTTGCGCATCTGAAGGATATTTACCGGGCTGGCCGAAAAATTACGATACGCCCTGACTACATCATTATCGATATACTCAGATATTTTTACAGGCAAATTAATCTTACCGACTTCAGATTCCACACGAATAATCGAACCATTTTTAACATCAAGTTTTTCAGCCAAACCTGGCGAAATTTCCAAAAACGCTTCCGAACAGAAATTTGACAACGAATTCGATTTCTCTGTAAAATATCCAAAATGATGCAGTTCATTAGTAATTAACAAAGGAATCTCAAATTCGGGATTTTGCTTTTCTTCAATATATTCAATCGCGCAGTTTTCAAAACTATTTTGGCTGTCGTCAGGCTGAAGTAACGTTTTTATTTCAGGAATAAGTTCATCAATCGTTTCAAATAATGGCGTTTTGAATCCCTGGGCAATTTTATTTATTATTTGATATGCCGGCAGAGAAAAACCAACCGGTTTAATAGCGGCCTTAAATTTTTGTTCAACACTTTCAAGATTAACAAAGCTGCTATCGTATTCAACCCAGGTTGACAACGGCAGAACAACATCGGCTATCTGGGTCGTTTCGGTTTCACAAATATCGGCGACAACCAGAAAATCGAGTTTCTCCAGTCCTTCCTTAACGACCGCACCATCAGGATATTCAAGCATTAGATTGCTGCCTATTATAAACATCGAATCAAGCTCTTCTTTAATCGATGAGCGAATCATCTGATCGAGAGCGAGTCCATCATTATCTGGATATTTATCCCATATCTGCTTTATTTTGAGTATCGATCTTTCAGACAGATGCGGCATCACGGCCAGTTTTTCGGCCCCTTTGCTGTTAGCTGCCTGTGATAAGACACCAACTTGTCCCTTATCAAATATTCCGGCCAGCAAACATAAATTAATTATTGCTCCGGATAGTTGTTCGCGATTGATCGATGAAGTCAACAACTCACCGGCGATAAGAGAAATATTTTTAACCTCAGTAATCGCTTTGGCCAATGAATTTATTCTTGCAACATCAATGCCGGAAATGCGGGATGCCTCTTCGATAGTATTGGGAGATAACTTGTTTTTTAAATCCCTGGCATTTTCATACTGAGTCAGGTTTTGATCGATCAAACTTATACAGAGACCATTAAGCAGCGCATGTAAAGTACCAATATTGTAAACCATCTCGTCGGTGGCAATACCGCCGGTTTGGGTCGTAATCGGATTAAGAGCAAACAACGATGCATTTTTCTGCGTGACCGCTTTGCGAACCCGCAGATTGACAATCGGATGTTCCTTGGTCAAATCGGAATCAAGAACCAATATCAGATCAGATTTTTCAATATCGGATATTTTAAAAGGTAACGAGGTCAGCTTCGAGTATAGATCATCCGCTTTTTCTGGAAGCATCTTATATCCGGCTCGAAAATCAACATTATTGGAATTGAGAACCATTCTGAAAAACTTGGAGAAAGTATGCAATGACAATGAATCAAGATTGGGCGAAATCAGACCACCAATACAAACTCCGCCGCGCTCGTCTTTGATTTTCTTAAATTTCTCACTTATTAGACCGAGTGCTTCTTCCCATGTTGCCGGAACCTGACTATCACCCTTTTTTATAAGGGGAGTGGTCAATCTATCCTCGGCCATCGGAACCTGATAACCATAACGGCCGACATCACAGATCCAGCCTTCGTCGATATTGTCGTTCCGTCGTGAAGTCGCCCGATATATTTTTTGTTTATCTTTCCATAAGGTCAGATTGCATCCATCAGCACAATACGAACAAACCGAATCAACCGTCTGCGTATTCCAGACTCTGATCTTGTAGCGCCAATCAGTGTTGGTCAAAGCACCAACCGGACAGATTTCAACCAGATTGCCGGAGTACAGCGAATCAACCTGTTCACCCGGCGGCGTATTTATCTCGGTGATATTTCCTCTTTGATAAGCGCCGAGATCCTGCTCACCAAATATATCCTTATTCGCTCTGACGCATTTATAACAAAGAATACAGCGATTCTGATTTCTTATAATTTCAGAACCGATTCGTAAATCATCAAAAGTCGAATTTTTATCGCGAATATGCCGATATTTCTTAAAGTCGAATCGGGAATCATCGACACCATGTTTGAAAGTCAGATTCTGAAGATCACATTCGCCGCCTTTATCACAAGTCGGACAATCGAGCGGATGATTCATTAACATAAATTCAAGAACCGCTTTTCTTCCCTGTAAAACTTTTTCCGAGGCAGTATGAACAACCATATCAGGAGCAACATCGGTTGCGCATGATACCATCAGGGTCCGCGCCTTTTCTATCTCGACATAACATATTCGGCAGGAACCGGCCGGTTTGAGTTTCGGGTGCCAGCAAAACGTTGGAATATCGATACGGATAGACCTCGCCGCTTCCAAAACAGTAGTACCTCTTGGAACCGAAACCTGCTGACCGTCAATGGTCAAATTTATATTGTTGCTATCATCTGACATTACTTAAACGCAAACTCCGATTTAACCATACATTTTTTATTCTGAATATGATATTCCCATTCATCACGGAACAGCTTTATTGACGACTCAATCGGCATCACTGCGGCATCGCCAAGCGGACAAACGGTCCGGCCCATAATATTGCCGCAAAGAGATTCAATTTTTTCAATATCGCCCGGCTGTCCCTCGCCCCGTTCGATTCGAGAAATCAACTGTTCCAACCATCCGGTCCCATCACGGCATGGGGTACACTTACCGCATGATTCATGCCGGTAAAAATGTATCAGCCGTTCGGCAACCCAGACCATACAGGTCCGCTCATCGATAACAATCACGGCGCCGGAGCCAAGCATCGATCCGGCTTCGGCCAGCGATTCATAATCAAGCTTAACATCTATCTGATCCGGCAGTAGCATCGGTGTTGATGATCCACCCGGAATAATCGCTTTTAATTTATGCCCATCAAGCATCCCGCCGCCCAGATCGTTTATTAATACCGAAAGCGGTGTTCCCATTTCCAATTCATAATGACCGGGATTTTTGACATGCCCCGAAAGAGAAAATAATTTGGTACCTTTTGATTTTTCGGTTCCCATCGAGGCATACCAATCGCCGCCATTATTGATAATAAATGGCACCGCGGCCAGCGTTTCGACATTGTTAACAATCGTCGGGCAGGCATAAAGGCCGGCAACAGCCGGGAACGGTGGACGCATTCGTGACATTCCACGTTCACCCTCAATCGAATTGAGCTGCGAAGATTCTTCGCCGCAGATATAAGCCCCGCCACCGGTATGAACGATCATATCAAGATCGTATCCGGTCCCAAGAATATTTTTTCCAAGATACCCTTTTTCATAAGCTTCTTCTACTGCCTTCTCCATCATTCGAGCCGGGTAGGCAAATTCACCACGTATATATATAAAGGCCAGATGACTGCCGATTGCAAAAGACGATATTGCCATTCCCTCGACAACTCCATGAGGATCACTTTCCATCAAAACTCGATCTTTGCAGGTCCCCGGTTCGGATTCGTCGCCATTGCAAACCAGATAACGCGGTTTTGGATTATCCTTGGGAATGAAACCCCATTTTACCCCGGCTGGGAAACCGGCTCCGCCACGACCTCGAACGCCCGATTTTTTAACCTCTTCAATCACCTCGGATGGTTTCATCTCTTTGAGGGCTTTTTCAAACGCCTTATAGCCACCATGTGAAAGATAGGTGTCGATATTTACCTGATTAGGATCGTCGATATATTTTGTCAGGATCTTCTTTTCCATCAGGCCTTGTTCCTCAAATCCTCAAGAATCTTATCAACTTTTTCACGGGTCAGATTTTCATAAAACTTATCATTTATCTGCATCATCGGTGCGGCAGTGCAGCCGCCAAGACACTCGACAGAAATCAGCGTGAACATATCATCCTCAGTTGTCTCACCCTTTTTTATACCAAGTTTTTCCTCAAGATAACCAATCAGAGAATCTGCCCCAAGCAGAGCGCAACTAATATTATGACAAACCTGAATCAAGTATTTGCCGACCGGTTCCTTCGGAAACATCGTATAAAATGATGCTGCCGTAGCGATATCTATAACAGGGATTTAAATAATCTGCGAAATTTCGCGATACAGCTCGCCATTGAGATGCCCAACCTGCCGATAAGCAACCGTTATTGCCGGAAGTATCGCTGATTTACGGCGCGGATACCGAACCATTCTTTTCTTGATCTCGGCGATTGAGGTTTCATTTAAAATCATCGGTCCACCTCACCAAGAACAATATCAATCGAGCCGATACATGCAATAACATCAGCAAACATTCCACCTTCGATCATTTTGGGTAATGCCGAAAGATTCACAAATGATGGCGGACGAACCCGAACCCGATGCGGTTTATTGGTTCCATCTGAAGATATAAAAAATCCAAGTTCACCTTTGGGTGATTCGATCGCATGATAAACAATACCTTTGGGCGGCTTAAAGCCTTCGGTGATGATCTTGAAATGAAATATCAATGATTCCATTTTTGATAAAACATCTTCCTTCGGAGGAAGCACCACACCCGGAACATGTGCACGAAACGGCCCTTCAGGCATACCATCAAGAGCCTGTTTGGCAATATTGAGCGACTGTTTCATCTCTTCCATTCGAATCAGGTATCTGTCGTAAACATCACAATTCTTGCCAAGCGGCACATCAAAATTGAATTTTTCATATCCGCAGTAAGGATTTGCTTTTCTAACATCATAATTGACGCCGGAGCCGCGCAGATTTGGACCGGTCAAGCCACAATTTATAGCTTCTTCGGCAGATATTTTGCCAACACCTATAGTACGTTTGCGGAATATCATATTATCATTGAGAAGTCGTTCGTAATCTTTTATTCCCTCCGGAATTTTCTTTAATATATCCCGGACTCTTTTATCAAAATCTTTCGGTAGATCATAAGCGAGTCCGCCGATTCGGAAATAAGTCGACATCATTCTTTGTCCGGCGCAAGCCTCGTAAAGATCAAGGATTAATTCCCGCTCGCGGAAGGCATACAGAAGCATTGACATTGCGCCAATATCAAGAGCATGAGTTCCGACCCAAACCAGATGAGAAATAACTCGCGTTAATTCGGTTAGACAAACTCGTGCATAAACTACTTTCTCGGGAACATCTATATCGAGCAATTTTTCAACTGCGAGACAGAAACCGAGATTATTGGACATCGGTGCGAGATAATCCATTCGATCAGTCATCGGAATACATTTATAATACAATTTTGATTCGTAGGTCTTTTCAATGCCGGTATGGAGATAACCGATATGCGGCGTCGCCTTAACAACTGTTTCGCCATCCAGTTCCAATTCCACCTGTAAAACGCCATGAGTCGCCGGATGCTGCGGCCCCATATTGAGATTCATTGTCTTTTTCTTGATCTCAACGGTCATTACATAACCTCGGGCGGTTCATTTTTGTTGTGACTAAACTGCGGTGTCTCATAGGTTAATGAAAAATCTTTACGAAGCGGATGCCCCTTTAACTCATCAGCCGTCACAATTTTTATCAAATTTGGATGACCGGTAAATTCGATTCCAAACATATCGTAAACTTCGCGTTCCAGCCAGTTGGCCGAATGCCAAATCGAGGTAAGCGAGTCGATCTCCGCATCATTGCCAGATAACCTGACTCTGATAAACAGACGAAACTTGTTTTTTAACGAATATAGGTTATAGAAAACTTCAAAACGGCCATTGGCTTCTTCATCCTGTCCCAACCAGTCGATAGCGCAGACATCCATAAGAAAGGCAAAATCAAGTTCGCCATTACTTTTGAGGGAACTGCAAAGGTCAAAAAGATTGTCCTTATTTGTTTCCAAAGAAAGCTGACCCCGAAATTCCGATTCAGCAATAATCGCGTCGCCAAACTTCTCTTTTAAGAACTCTTTTGTTTTCTCTTCCATCTTCCCTGCTTAACCTACGTTCAACAATAACTTTATATAAGCAATGTTATTGCTTGTATAACAATATATTACTTCTTCTCTTTATTGAGAAGCGATTCCTTTTCAACTTTTGCATGGAGCTTCATAATACCATCAATCAACTGTTCCGGTCGCGGAGGACAACCCGGCACATAAATATCAACCGGGATAATTTTATCGACCCCTTGAATCAGGGCATAGTTATTAAAAACTCCGCCGGATGAAGCACACGCTCCCATTGAAATAACCCATTTGGGGTTTGGCATCTGATCGTATAATCGCTTCAACACCGGTGCCATCTTAACCGATAAACGGCCGGAGACAATAATCAAATCAGCTTGCCGGGGTGATGGTCTTAGAATTTCCATACCGTAGCGAGCCAGATCGTAGCGGGAGGCAAAAGTCGATATCATTTCAATCGCGCAACAGGCCAACCCGAATCCAAGCGGCCACATCGAACGTTTACGCGCCCAGTTGACCATTTTATCAAGTGATGTAATGGCGATCCCCTCAGGAATCTTTTCTTCTAATCCCATTTCAATGCACCTTTACCCAAAATGTAAAAGTAACCAACAAGCAAAATAATCACAAATACCAGCATCTCGATAAACCCAAACATCCCTAACTTGTCAGATATTACGGCCCAGGGATACAGAAAAATAACTTCTATATCAAATATGATAAACAGTATGGCGACCATATAAAATTTTACCGGGATGCGTTCCTTGGTACCGCCTTTAGGTGCGACACCACTTTCGTAAGGCTCGCCACGGTCTTTCCCCGATGATCTGCGCCCGATAAGAACCGACAGACTTGACATAACTACCGCAATCACAGCAGCTAAGACAACCAGGAAAAGTATCGGGAAAAATGTTTCAAGCATCTCTACGTTCTCACCTTTTGGCAAATTTTAATTGCCAAAATAGAAACAATAAGCATTCAAGTCAACAGCTATTTGTGAAGAAATTAACAAAGAGTCAGATTTTTTGAAAATTCTTTTGCAATTCAATTAAAGATTTAGAGACCGATTCTGATATGGTTGGAAAATATCCAGCCTTTGCCGTTTTTATAAACTTCAATTCGATATAGACCATTGGAATTCGGTTTATATTCCAAATAATTGCCAAAGGTCTCGGCCAGTTTTTGACCATTGCCAATAAGTTTTATTTGAGCCACATCAGGGGTTCTGGTGTGTATAATTGTATTCTCATATGAATCGAGACTT
Organism: Candidatus Zixiibacteriota bacterium; assembly: GCA_030667525.1. Classification (GTDB taxonomy): domain Bacteria; phylum Zixibacteria; class MSB-5A5; order GN15; family PGXB01; genus JAAERC01. Next base: position 9,052 of record DAOUVS010000104.1, read on the forward strand.
CCGCCGCAAATTACTTCCTCAGCGCCGCGTCTCGCTCCGAATTCAAACTGGGAAGCATCACCCCAACGACAGTTGGAAACAAAAACTCTACAATCTCTTATTGCATCAAAAATCTGCTTCTGCGCTATGGCAACATCTTTAGACATCTTTTCCGGTAGCAACAGATGCGTCCGCAGCGATTTGAATTGGACTTTATATGGAAAGATTGTAATTCTAAAGGGGCCAAACCGGTATGGATAAGCATGGACATCTATTGCCCCCAAGCCGGCAA
>DAOUVS010000139.1 GCA_030667525.1 Candidatus Zixiibacteriota bacterium
CCATTTTCGGAGCTGGGCATGTACCAGTGCCTCTTGATACTTCTCTGAACCCGGAACGGCTAAATTTTATCCTTTCAGACTGCGGCGCTAACGCACTAATAATCCAAAGCAAATTTCAAAAATATCTGCCGATATTCTTGGAACCGGATGGAGCGATCAAGGAAATTATAACAGATAATAATATCCAATCAGATTTTCCCGGCCTTAATATAAAATTAATTGATAATATTCTCTCCAAACCAAAAAACGACACCTTACCACAAATAAAATCGGTTAAGAATAAATTTAACCTAAAAAATGCTTCAGATGAATTGGGCGCAATCTTTTATACATCGGGAAGCACCGGCACCCCAAAGGGAGTCATGCTGTCGCACAAAAATCTTTTGTCCAATACATATTCGACCATTGAATACTTGGAACTAAAACCTGAGGACAGCGTTTTGGTTATCCTGCCGTTTTATTATATTTATGGAAACTCATTGCTCCTGACCCATATCGCTTGCGGAGGGACGGTTGTTATCGACAATCGGCTTATGTACCCTGAAGTTATTTTAAAGACGATGGAGAAAGAAAAGGTCACCGGATTTTCCGGGGTCCCGTCAAATTTTATGATTCTCCTGCACAAATCCACTTTTCCCGAACGAGAATTCAGACATCTGAGATATTTTACTCAGGCTGGTGGTTCAATGGCCCCCGAAGTTATAACAAAATTGAAAAATGCTTTTCCTGATAAGCAAATATTTATCATGTACGGACAGACCGAGGCTTCCCCTCGCGTATCGTATTTGCCTCCAGACCAGCTAGAGAACAAAATTGGTTCAATTGGAATTCCGATTCCAGGCGTAGATATCAAAATAATGAATGAAGATGCTGTCGAGGTGTCCAATGGAGAACCGGGCGAACTGGTCGTGACTGGCGATAATGTTATGCTCGGATACTGGAATCATGATGATGAGGAAGACCAGGTTATTCGCAATGGAGTTCTGTATACCGGTGATCTGGCAAGAAAAGATAATGATGGCTTTATATATATAATTGGCCGCAAGAAAGAGATAATTAAATCGGGCGGCAATCGGGTTAGTGCTAAAGAAGTTGAAGATCGTATTCTGGAGCATGATCTTGTTGTCGAGGCGGTCGTATTTGGGGTTGCCGATGATATTCTTGGTGAGGCGATCAAAGCTGTCGTAGTTACAAAAGATTACAACGATATATCAGAAGATGAAATAAAACAGTTTTGCAGGCTAAAGCTGGCCGACTTTAAGATACCTAAGAAGATTGAGTTTATGGAGTCGCTGCCCAAATACCAGTCGGGCAAAATAGACAAAACCCAATTGGCGAAAAGTAATTCCAATGAATAGATCAAGGGAATCTGAAATGACCTTTAATAAAGAGACATTAAAAATTGATGCCGAATACGAAGCCAGGCAAGTTGAAGAGTTTTTGCTTGGAGCAGTGAGAGGTATACCCAAAAGGGATGGGATAATGGTCGGCATTAGTGGCGGTATCGATTCGGCAGTTGTTGCCGCACTTTCTGTCCGGGCAGTTGGAAAAGAGAGGGTTCTCGGTCTTGTCTTACCTGAAAAAGAATCTAATCCAATTTCAGCCCAATATGCGCAACTTATAATCGACCAACTTGGAATTGATCACAGAACGGTTGAGTTATCAGATGCTGTTGCCAGCTATCAGGCCTATGATATTCGGGATAAACTTATCAAAGAGATCTTCCCGGAATATGATAAAAATTATATATTCAATATTTATCTGCCTCAAAATTTATTGGAGGCGGATAGTTATAACTTTTACACGCTGCGAATTGATGATGGCAAAGGAAATCAGAAAGAAAAAAGGCTGACAAAAAAACAATTTCTTTCTATCACAGCTACTGCCAATGTTAAAATTCGCGCGCGCATGATTGCGCTTTATTATTGGGGTGACCAGAACAATTATTTGGTCGCCGGAACGACCAATAAAACAGAATTTTTGCTAGGAGATTACTGCAAATTTGGCGATGGCGGAACCGATGTTGAGTGCGTCTCTCATCTGTATAAAAATCAGATATATCAGTTGGGTGAATATTTAAACATCCCACAGGAAATAATGGATAGAACCCCCAGCCCCGATACTTTCAGCCTTCCGGTATCGGATCAGGATTTCTATTTCCGACTCCCGTTTAATCTGCTTGATCCATTACTTTATTGTTGGGAGTATAAAATTTCTCCGGCTGAGACCGCAAAATCGATCGATCTGAAGGAAGATCAGGTTAAAAGAGTTTTCCGGGATTTTAAATCAAAATTTAATTCGACCGAGCATATCAGGCGGCCCCCAACTGCTTTGGAGAGAGATTGGAGTAGTTTTAAGAAATAATTTTCTAAATAAAAAAATGTTTTAGCTTTGCAGAATAATCTTTTTATTCATATTTTGGTATAAAGATTAAATTAGCTGCCCTTATAAATTATACTATTAGTTTTTTGGGTATTTGGGGTTATTGATAATTATTATGACCATAGATAAGAAAAAAGAACAAATTGATTTCGGTGAAATAAAATCTATCATCTGGAAACGAAAATGGATATTAATTATTCCAACGATATTGGTTGCCTGTATTGCTTATGCCGGTTCTCATTTTATTTCCCCTGTCTATGAAACATCGGTAATAATTTGGGTCGGCAAGTCCTTAAATCTCTCCGGTGAACTGCAGAGGTACATCGGGGATGATGGCTATGGCGCGGGGAGAAATATTAGTCAGCGAGACGAACTTAGATCACTCCAAAATGAAATTATCTCAACGCCATATATTCATCAATTGGTCAACCGCCTCGGATTGGGTCAAAATGCTTCTCTTGACGAGTCGGCTGCGAAAATGCAGACCAAAATGCCCCACTTAACCAGGGAGCAGATAAAATTTACATTATTATTGGAAAATTTACGTCAGAGAATAAGCGTTGAATTTTCTGGTCGGGATCAGGTTAGAATTACTACTGAGGCCGGCGATCCTTTTGATACTCGAGATATGGCCAAAGCGCTGGGGGAGATATTCATCGAAGAAAGAAGAAAACAGCGGATGAGCGAAGTTCGGGTGTCGCAGGATTTTTCTTATGAACAGTTGGAGCGATATGAGCCTGAGCTTGCCAATAAAATTGCGGCAAGAACCGCTTTGGAAAGAGAACTTCTTAATATTCAACTCGATGAATTAGTTATTTCTGATGAAAATCGACGCAAAATTGGTTCAGAAATTGAGACCAACATAATGGAAATTTCCGATTGGGAGCAGGAAGCCCGGCAATTACTTGCGAAAATTACCGAAATACCTTCCGGTAAAATTACACTTGAAAAGTCATCGGAGTATAAGCGAATAGAATTGGAGATTCAAAGCCATCTAAATTCGATTTCCAATCTGATATTGAAGCATCACTGGAATTCCGCTGAAATTCTTAATTTCAGAGCGCGTCTTTATTCCTATGTTGATGATTTGGAAGCTGAAAATGTACGTCTGGTTAAGATTCAGTTTGCAGATTATGATAATACAACCCAGTCCAATATTATCAGTTTGATGAAAGCCCGCGCTCATCTTGATATGTTGTACTCCAAGAAAACCAACATCGAACTCGGTTATACTGAGCTTCAAAATAGAATTGGACTGAACCCAGAATATCAAGCCCGGCTTGAACAATTAAATCGAGAAGTTACTGCGGCACAAGAAATTCGTGATAGGCTTAGACAGCAACAGGAAAGTGCGACGATAAAGGAAGATATTCTTAGAGAATCTGAATTTAAAGTAATTCAACCTGCTCAGGTTCCATTGTATCCAATCAAGCCTGACAAGAAAAAACTGGCTTTGTTGGGATTGATCCTTGGATTAATTCTTGGCGGTGGATTGACCTTAATGGTTGAACTACTGGATAGCTCTTTCAAGCATGTCGAAGAGGTTGAAGATCAATTGGGGATTCCGGTGATTGGTGTTATTCCGATTATAGCTTCGCTCAAAAAAATTAAAACCGCCGGATAGGCTTTTTCTGAAATTTCCTAATAATACTTTTTGGCTCATAAGAAAAATATCATAAAACAATTCTTGCCTAATATTTCCTGTTACTTTCTAACAATTTAATTGACAATAACTTCTTCAGTTGAGGGGGGGGGTAGTCTCAGCAAAAAAATTATCAGGAATAATTACTTCTTTTTGCCTGATATTTAATTCCAACCGATTTTTTGATCCGATTCTGTTTCCAACAATTTGGGCTGGGTTTCCTGCCATAATTGCATACGGTTTGATTTCATTGCCATCGATAACCGAACCTGGCTTAATTACTGCGCCATCGCCGATTACAGATCCGGGCTTAATCAGGACGCCGGTTCCGATCCAGACATCACTTCCAATTTTTACATCTTGATAACGGCTACTTTGATTCCGGATCAGTGTCTCAGCATTTTCATAGTCATGGTGATGTGTCCATATACAAACGTTTGGACTTATAATTGAATTATCGCCAATTTCAATCAATCCACCGGCTTGAATATAAGAGTTAACTCCAATAGTTACGTTATTGCCCAACTTGACTTTCTGAATATTTCGAAATCTGAAACCCTCATGGATCATCAGGTTTTCTCCGACTAAAGCAAAATGCTTTTTCATCAATCGGGATCTGATCAAGACGCCATACATTCCCGGAAGATTTCTTGTCAAAAACATTTTTAATTGAAGGCGACCCAATTTGGCGCTGATTGAACCAAAAAATGATTTAATAATTTCAAACATAGGAATTCCCTTTTCTCTCTTTTCAATTCATTAACCTGTAAGAGGTTAATGGAAAATATTAATCTTTCTATTGTTAACTATCGGATGTTCGAATAAAAATTGTATCCCAAATTTGGCAATATATTTGTTAGAAAAAATTTGTTAATAAAACAAATTGAATGAGTTGAAAAAATCCCGAGTTTTAATTTTAACTACTCCAACAAATATTTGAAATATTAATATTTTCTTTTGCAATTTGTTGCATATTTCTTTAGGGGTAATTATCCAAGAAAACTCCGGGAAAAACCCTTAAATAAAGTATTTATTACTTGACTAACTGTTTAACATAGTTATATTTAGATTATAATAAGTTTATTCTCATTCTTGCTTCTGGCCACTAAATCTGGCCAAAGGAAATAACATGTGCGGTAACGCAACACGACACGATTTTATATTAAATCAGTTTCATAATAGTAAGATACGTTTAATATTGATAATATAATCATTTTTACATAGGAGCGGGGTCCGATGAATCATTGCTATAGGATAGGGCAATCGACAAACAAATCAAAAGAGCACACACTTTTGAAGACGATGTTGATGTTATTCTGTCTCTTGACATTAACGTCATCGGTTAACGCCACAGAAGTTTTTACTGACAGGGCTGATTACCCGCCGGGTGATTCGGTTGTAATTATTGGTATTGCTTTTCAGTCTTATGAAACTGTTACAGTGCAGATAACTCATCTAGATGGTAATACGCCGGTCTTGCTGGAATATGATCCCTGGGATGTGGCCGCGGACGATTTTGGAGATTTTGAATCATTCTGGATTGTCCCTGATACAGCTCTGGGGGAAACATTGCTGATAACCGCTACTGGACAGAATTCGGGGTTAGTGGCAACTACAACTTTCACCGATGCCAGTACTATTTTGACTTTTACCTCAACATTTCCATCTTCTCTTTGCCCGGGTTCAACATTTAATGTTTGTGCCACCCTGTACCAGAAGTGTAATGGTGGATTGCTTGGAGAATTACCAGGCAGGCAATTAGATTTTTATTTGAATGAAGGCAGTTGCGGCGTGAATGTTGGTCAGACTCCTGATGCCACTGGTTATACCGACTCCAACGGTGAGGCTTGCGTAAATATAACCGTTCCCACAACTCCGGGTGAATATTCGATTACGGTTTTCTTTACCGGTGAAGCTAAACCCGGAACTGGCGATCTCGCTAATGGTGTCTGCTGTCCAGATCAGCGCGTACAACTTTCCAACTCCAAAGACTGCCGGGGATTTTTATCTGACCCGTCGACCTGTAACGCTCCGCCGGTTTGCGGTGTTCCCGCGGATCAGACCTTTAACCAGTGCATACCGACTCAGGTGAGCCTTCCGGTTTCCTGCTCTGATCCCGATGGCAATCTTTCATCCGGATTCCCAATGATTGTCTCCGGTCCCGGATCATTAGTTGGAGGTAACTGGGTTTATACGCCATCAGGAGATGAAACTGCGGTGGTTACCATTCGCTGCCAGGACGATTTTGGGGCCTACTGTGAAGCAACCTTTTCAATTACTTTTGATATTAATTCCGCACCGGTTATTACCTGTCCTGCGGATATTACAATAAATTGCGATGAGTCCTCTGACCCGATTAATACTGGCTCGGCCACTGCCACCGATGATAATGGATCCCCAACGATAACCTATTCGGATGTTGAAACAGGCGGCGCCTGCCCGCAGGAAAAAGTGATTACCAGGACATGGACTGCGACCGATGGCTGCGGTTCCACCAATCAGTGTGTTCAGACAATTACGGTTGTTGATACGACTGATCCGGTTATTACCTGTCCTGCTGATATCGCGGTTGAATGCGATGGCTCAACTGATCCATCGTCAACCGGTTCAGCGACCGCCACTGATAACTGCGACGCCACCGTAACGATTACTTATGCTGATGTTACTGCTGGTAATGTTATCACTCGTACCTGGACCGCTACCGATGATTGCGGTAACAGTGCCACCTGTGATCAACTGCTGACAATAAATGATACGATTGATCCGACTATCACCTGTCCTGCCGATATCACGGTTGAATGCGATGGCTCAATTGATCCCTCGGCAACCGGCTCGGCGACAGCTACTGATAATTGTGACGCGACTGTTACTATTGCATATACAGATACTGAAACCGCTGGTGCCTGCGCAGATGCTAAAACTATTACCCGCACCTGGGTAGCTACCGATGATGCCAGCAACAGCGCCAGTTGTGTTCAGACAATCACTGTTGTCGATACGACTGACCCGGTTATCACCTGTCCTGCTGATATCGCGGTCGAATGTGACGGCTCAACTGATCCATCGTCAACTGGTTCAGCGACCGCCACTGATAACTGCGACGCCTCTGTTGCAATATCATATTCAGACGCGACTGCTGGTAATGTTATCACTCGTACCTGGACCGCCACTGATGATTGCGGTAACAGTGCCACCTGTGATCAATTATTAACAATAAATGATACGACCGACCCGGTTATCACCTGTCCTGCCAATCTGACGATAGAATGCGATGGCTCGACTGATCCATCAGCAACCGGTTCAGCAACGGCGACTGATAACTGCGATGTTAGTTTAACCATAACTTATACTGATAGTGAAGTAGGCGGTGCCTGTCCGCAGGAAAAAGTGATTACCCGCATCTGGACTGCTACCGATGATGCCAGCAACAGCGCCAGTTGTGTTCAGACAATTACAGTTGTCGATACAACTGATCCGGTTATCACCTGTCCTGCTGATATCGCGGTCGAATGCGACGGTTCGACTGATCCCTCAGCAACCGGTTCAGCGACTGCCACTGATAACTGCGATGCCACATTAACAATTACTTATGCTGATGTTACCGTTGGTAATGTTATCACTCGTACCTGGACCGCTACCGATGATTGCGGTAACAGTGCCACCTGTGATCAACTGCTGACAATAAATGATACTACCGATCCGGTTATCAGTTGTCCTGCTGATATTGCAGTCGAATGTGATGCTTCGACCGATCCATCGTCAACTGGTTCGGCGACAGCTACAGATAATTGCGACGTTTCAGTGACAATAACTTATTCAGATAGTGAAGCTGCTGGCTCCTGTCCTCAGGAAAAAGTCATCACCCGCACCTGGACAGCTACTGATGATGACGATAACAGCTCAACCTGCGATCAGACAATA
>DAOUVS010000041.1 GCA_030667525.1 Candidatus Zixiibacteriota bacterium
CTTCATACTCTCCGCGCAGATATTGATTATGCCACCGCAACTGCTCATACTTCTTATGGCACAATCGGCATTAAAGTTTGGATTTGTCGTGGTATGGTTATGGGAGTGGGCGAAATGGATCCGGGAGACGATGTGGCTAAGACCGGCACTGGCGCTGACCAGCCCGATATTGGAATGGCTGGCAAGAAAGAGAGACAGAGACAGGATGACGCCCGTCGCAAGAGACGTCCTCGCGGACGAGTTCGTCGCCCTGATCAACAAGGTGATAACAGAAGAGATGGTGGCGGCGGTGGCGATAGAAGAGGTCCATCGGGACCTGCTTCATCCGGTGGATTCGGTCCCCGGGGTGGTCCTGGCAAAGATAGTCCGCGTAATAGCAATGATGGAAGAAGACCAGCCAGGCCGCAAAGACCGGACGATAAACAGGCTGCCCCCAAAAATGCCTCAACTTCGGGTCCTAAAAAACAAGATATAAAACCTTCAGTAGATAAAGCGGAAGCGCCAAAAAAGAGTGATGCGCCGAAATCGAATGATAAAAACAATTGAGGTCGAAAGTAGGCTGGAGATAATATTATGTTAATGCCAAAGAAGACAAAATATAGAAAAATGCAAACCGGTAGAAACCGAGGCAAGGCCTATCGTGGGAGTTCAATTTCGTTTGGCGAATTTGGATTAAAGGCGATGGAGCCGTGCTGGATTACCGATCGTCAGATCGAAGCTGCTCGTATTGCATTGACCCGTTACCTTAAAAGGGGTGGTAAAGTCTGGATCAGAATATTTCCGGATAAACCGATTACAAAAAAACCGGCCGAAACCAGAATGGGTAAAGGTCAAGGATCTCCTGATTATTGGGTTGCGGTTGTAAAGCCGGGTCGTATTTTATTTGAGGTTGAAGGTGTCGATGAAACTCAGGCCAGAGAGGCATTTCGTCTGGCTGGCAAAAAGCTTCCGGCAAAAATTAGATTTGTAACTCGTTCCGAAACAGGTGGTGAATAGTCATGAAAATTGTGACTTTAAGAGATATGACCAAAGAAGAGCTATTTCAGAAAAAACATGAGCTCAACGAAGAGGTTTTTAATCTCAAAATGAGAAAGACATTTAAGGAATTAGACAATCCCCTGAAGCTGCGGACTATCAGACGCGATATCGCCAGGATTGAAACTATCCTTACTGAAGACAAAGAGAATATTAGGAAAATAGTTGATGCACCGGTTTCGATTCTTGACAAGAAGCCTGATAACCAACCGGTTAATGAAGCCAAAGAAGGCAAGAAGGAATAGGTCCTGATGATGAGAAACGCGCGAAAAGTAAGAACCGGCCGAGTAATCTCAGCTAAAATGGATAAAACCATCGTTGTAAGAATTGAACGAGCCATGAGACATCCTTTGTATGGCAAAGTCATTAAGCAATTTATGAAGCTTTATGCTCATGATGCTACCAATGATGCCAATCCGGGTGATTCGGTTCGAGTTATGGAAACGCGACCATTGTCGTCTTTAAAAAGATGGCGACTGGTGGAAATTCTAGAAAGAGCCAAATAATACTGCCGCTGGGTATTTTAGGAGTAGAACAATGATACAGGAATCTACAAACTTAACGGTTGCCGATAATTCTGGAGCCAAACGAGTCGAATGTTTTCGTGTGTTGGGTGGAACCCGACGAAAATACGCCCGGCTTGGTGATATTGTTGTTGTTGCTGTAAAGGATGCCATCCCTGGCGGGACGGTTAAAAAATCGGAAGTATGTCGAGCGGTTATCGTTCGTCAGAAATCTGAAACAAGGCGACGTGATGGTTCGATTATTCGTTTTTCGGATAACGCCGCTGTAATGATTAATGAGCAAAAAGAGCCGCGTGGGACACGTATTTTTGGACCGGTGGCCCGTGAACTAAGAGAGAAGCAGTTTATGAAAATTCTTTCTCTTGCTCCGGAAGTTTTATAGAGGTAAATGGGCATGAGGATTAAAAAGAATGATATAGTTGTTGTCAGGCGGGGGAGAGACCGCGGAACTTCTGATAAACCAAAAACCGGTAAGGTGTTGCATGTCTTTCCAGGTCGTGATCGGGTGATCATCGAAGGTGTAAATATGATCAGTCGTCATACAAGACCAAGTCAACGCAATCAAAAAGGCGGTATTGTCAAAAGAGAAGCTCCAATACATAGGTCAAACATTGCTTTGTACTGTAAATCATGTGATACCCCAACCAAAATAAGTTTTAAAATTGTCGATGAGGGTAAAGGGATCAAGTCAAAAGCTCGCCTTTGTCGAAAATGCGGCGAAGCAATATAGCAGGTAAAGAATATGGCCAGATTGAAAAAAACATTTAATGAACAGATTTTACCAAAGCTGATGAAAGAATTTAATTATTCCTCAGTGATGGAGGTTCCTCGACTGAGCAAGATCACCATTAATATTGGTGTCGGTGAAGCTATCGCTACGCCCAAATCTCTTGAAGCGGCCGTAACTGATCTGACCCAAATTACTGGTCAGAAGCCGTTGTTGACAACAGCTAAAAAGTCGATTTCGAATTTTAAGCTCAGAGAAGGTGCCAAAATTGGTGCAAAAGTTACACTGCGGCGGGAACGTATGTACGAATTTTTGGACCGGTTGGTTAATGCCGCTATTCCCAGAATCAGAGATTTTCGCGGGGTATCGGCCAAGTCTTTTGATGGTCGCGGTAATTTTAACCTCGGTATCAAAGAGCAGATTATCTTCCCCGAAATTAAATATGATAAAATAGACAAAATTCGCGGTATGACTATCACTATTACCACTACGGCAAAAACTGATGAAGAATGTCACCGTTTGTTAACCGAGCTGGGAATGCCGTTTGCAAAATAGGAGATGAAGTGGCTAAAACCTGTTTGATAGAAAAGCAAAAAAGAGTTCCGAAATTTATGGTACGAAAATATAATCGGTGTCGCCGATGTGGACGGCCGAGAGCTTATATGCGCAGATTTGGAATTTGTCGAATCTGTTTCAGGCAATTGGCTCTTGCCGGTGATATCCCCGGAGTTGTAAAGGCCAGTTGGTAAAGATTAAGAGACCGGAGTATGTAATATGTCAATGACCGATCCGATTGCGGATATGTTGACGAGAATCAGAAACGGTTCCAAAGCAAAAAAGGTGGCGGTAGATGTTCCGGCATCGAATATAAAACGCTTTATAGCCAATATTCTTCTTGAAGAAAAATTTCTCAAGGATATGGTAGAGCTTCCTGATAATCGTCAGGGCATTTTGCGCATTTATCTGAAGTACAGTCGAGACGATGATCCGATTATCAGAGGTCTGAAAAGATTATCCAAGCCTGGATTGCGGAAGTATCTTGATTTCGATCAGATCAAACGTCTTGGAAGAAACCAAATAGGAATAACGATTATATCAACCTCACAAGGTATTGTTACAAACGCTCAGGCTGTTGAGAAACGCGTTGGTGGTGAAGCTTTGTTTAATATCTGGTAAGGCGGAGCTGTAGATTATGTCGAAAATTGGAAAAAAACCGGTTATTGTTCCTTCCGGAGTGAAAGTTGATATTAAGGACGGACAAATTTCTATTACCGGACCCAAGGGAAATCTGTCACGTTTGACACACGAAGATATGACTGTTGCTTTAGAAGGTGAAACGATTGTTGTCACCAGACCCAGCGATAACAAAAAACATCGTTCGTTGCATGGTTTAACCAGGTCCCTTATTCAGAATATGGTCACCGGCGTTAACGTTGGATTTACAATCACGCTGGAGATTAATGGTATTGGTTATCGGGCAGAGATGAAAGGAAGCTTATTGGAATTGCATTTGGGCTTTTCGCATCCAATAATGTTCCGCGCTGCTGAAGGTGTTACTCTCGATGTGGTGCCAAAAGTAAACAAAATTATCGTTACCGGTATTAACAAAGAGTTAGTTGGCTCGGCGGCAGCCGAGATTCGCTCCCTGCGTCCTCCGGAGCCATACAAGGGCAAGGGAATTAAATATGATTATGAAACGATCCGCCGTAAAGCTGGTAAAGCTGCTGTCGGATCCGGTGTATAGGTAAGGATTAGGACCCATGTCTAATAAAAGTGATAAAAGTATTAGAGCCGACAGAAGAAAAAAAGGAGTTAGCTTCAAAATTTCAGGAACGACTGACCGCCCTCGTTTGACGGTTTTTCGTTCATTAAAAAACATCACGGCTCAGATTGTTGACGATGAAAAAAAAGTTACCATTACGGCTGTCTCAACTTTCTCCGAAGGAATGCCCGAAAAGATTGCCGGAAAAACTAAAGTTGATGCCGCTGGTCTCATAGGTGAAGAGATTGCGCGTCGAGCGTTGGAGAAGAATGTAACAAAGGTCGTTTTTGACAGGAACCGCTTTCTATATCATGGTCGGATTAAATCTCTGGCCGATGCGGCTCGCAAAGCAGGCCTAAAATTTTAGATAAGCAGATGAGGTATTAAATTTGGCTCGAAGGGAAATGGAAAGTCTCGATTACGATGAGAGAGTAATCCATATCAATCGTGTTGCGAAGGTTGTCAAAGGCGGCCGGCGCTTTAGTTTTACTGCTCTGGTAGCAGTTGGCCAGCGTAACGGCCAGGTTGGAATTGGTTTGGGCAAAGCTTCGGAAGTTGTCGAAGCAATCCGTAAAGGTACGGAGGCGGCCCGTAAAGCCATGGTTACCGTTCCAATAACCCCTGAGGGCTCGATCCCCCATTATATATTGGGCAGATTTGGTTCTTCGACGGTTGTTATGAAGCCGGCTTCAACCGGAACCGGTGTTATCGCCGGTGGCGCTGTTCGAGCCGTTTTGGAATCAGCCGGAATTCAGGATATTTTAACCAAGGTCCTTGGCAGTCGCAATCCGAATAACGTTGTTAAGGCAACAATGAATGGCTTAATCAACCTGCGTAGTCAGGAAGAACAGCTCAGATATCGAAACGAAGGATAATTCCTCCGGGAGTGAGGTTTTAATATGACAAGAATAAAAGTAACTCAGACACGTAGCACTATTGACAGAAAAGAAAACCAAAAACGCACAATAGTTGCTCTTGGTTTGGGAAGAATCAATCGCTCGAAAGTTCATAATGATTCGCCTCAAATCAGAGGTATGATAAAAACAGTCGAGCATCTGGTAAAATGGGAAGAGGTGGAGTAATAGTTATGCCTTTAGAACTATCAAATTTAAAACCTTCACCAGGCGCCAGAAAACAGCGCAAACGCGTGGGGCGCGGTGTAGGCAGCGGAACCGGAAAAACTTCGGGACGTGGTCATGGGGGGCAAAATTCCCGCTCTGGCGCAAAAAGCAGACCATGGTCGGAAGGTGGGCAGATGCCGATTCAAAGGCGGATCCCAAAACGCGGCTTTAGAAATATGTTCAGCGTAGTATATCAACCGGTCAATCTTGATCGCTTGGCAAAATGTCAGGATACGGAGATAACACCGGAAGTCTTGAGAAAGCAGGGGATAATTAAGACAATACGTCGCCCCGTCAAAATTCTTGGAACCGGCAAACTGGAAACGGCTCTGACTGTAAAGGTCGCCGCCTTCTCAAAGTCGGCCATTGAAAAAATTGAGGCGGCCGGAGGCAAAGCCGAGGTGACAAAGTGTTAGGTACTATTCAATCGATCTTTAAAATTGAAGAACTTCGTAAGAAGATATTATTTACCCTTGCGATGCTGATTGTCTATCGTATCGGTGGTCATATACCGACTCCCGGTGTTGATGGTGTATTGCTGTCGCAGACATTATCAGGTGATACGATTTTTGGTATGCTTGATCTATTTGCAGGTGGTTCGTTCGCAAAGGCAACCATCTTTGCATTAGGCATTATGCCGTATATATCGGCATCTATTATGTTCCAGCTACTTGGTGCGGTAGTTCCGTTTATTCAGAAACTCCAGAAAGAGGGGGAAGAGGGGCGTCGTAAGATTACCCAATATACCCGTTATCTGACCGTTCTGATTGCGTCACTGCAGGCTTTTGGAACAGCACAGTTCTTGATTTCGATGGAGGTTCCGGGTGGTCAAATAGTGCATATGCCAACCGCCTTGTTTGTTCCGTTGACTATGTTGACTTTTACTTGCGGAACGATCTTTATTATGTGGCTGGGTGAGAAAATTACAGAAAAGGGTATCGGAAACGGTATTTCATTGATCATCTTTATTGGTATTGTGGCCAGATTCCCTGATGCCGTTATCGAGGAAGTTCAATATCTCTGGTTTGGCACCAGATCAATTATTGTCGAAGTGATCCTGGTTGCGATGATGATAGCAGTTATCGCTGCGGTTATTCTGGTTACCAGAGGCCAGCGCAAGATTCCGGTGCAGTATCCTAAAAGAGTTGTTGGTCGTAAGGTATATGGTGGCGCAACAACGCATCTGCCATTATCGGTTAACTCGGCTGGTGTTATCCCGATTATCTTTGCACAGTCGATTATGTTTCTGCCGGCCACGGTTCAGCAGCTATTTCCAAATGCTGAATGGATATCCAATATTGTCTCCAACCTTCTGAATCCGGGCGGGTTTGTGTATTCAATTGTTTATGGTTTGATTATTGTATTTTTCGGGTATTTCTATACAGCTATTGTTTTTAACCCGATTGATATAGCTGATAATATGAGAAAAAACGGCGGCTTTGTTCCCGGTATTCGACCGGGTAAGAAAACGGCTGAGCATATAGAGAGAATCTTAACCAGAATTACTCTTCCAGGGGCGATATTCTTTGCGTCCATTGCTATTTTGCCCTGGGTATTAATGGGACAGTTGAACGTCAACTACTTCTTTGGAGGTACCGGCCTTTTGATTGTTGTCGGTGTGGCTCTGGATACCCTTCAGCAGATTGAATCGCATCTTTTGATGCGTCATTACGATGGCTTTATGAAAAAAGGGAAAATTCGAGGGAGATCATATTAATGAATTTAGTATTTTTAGGCCCTCCGGGATCGGGTAAAGGTACGCAGGCCAAAGTTATCTGTAAAGAACTTGGGATTCTTCATCTGTCAACAGGTGATTTGCTCCGAGAAGGTGTCAAAAACGGCACCGACCTTGGAACGCAGGCCAAAAAATATATGGAAGCGGGAGAACTTGTTCCTGATAAACTTATTGTTGATTTGATTGAAGAAAAATTGGCTTCTGGTGCTCTCAATAATGGGTATATACTGGATGGTTTTCCGCGGACAGTTCCGCAGGCGGAAGCGCTTCGTGATATGCTGGCCAAAAACAAGAGCCAGATTGATAAAGCTATTTTGCTTGACGTTTCTAATGATGAAGTGATTAAACGGCTCTCCGGTCGATTTTTCTGTCCGAACTGCAGTTCCGGTTATAATTATCCTGCTCAGATGCCGAAGCAGGAAGGTATTTGCGATAACGATGGCGTTGAGTTGCAAAGACGTCCTGATGATGAAGAGGATGTTGTTAAGAACCGCCTTGAAGTTTATATAATGCAAACCTCTCCGATTATTGATTTCTATCGCCAGGCTTCATTGCTGTTTGAAGTTCCGGCTGAAGGAGCATTGAAAGAGATTACTAACGCCCTGTTAAAGGTTATAAAAGAAGATTAAACGGAGTGATTAATATTAAGACAGACGCCCAAATTGAGATTATGAGAAAAGCGGGAAAAATAGTTGCTGATACTCTGCATGTTCTCGAGTTGGCAATAACCCCCGGTATCACTACCGGTAAACTCGATGCTATGGCCGAAGAGTATATTACTTCGTGTGGTGCTATCCCCGCCTTTAAGGGTTATCGCGGTTTTCCGGCCACTGCCTGTATCTCTATTGATGAGGAAGTGGTGCATGGTATTCCCGGAGACCGTCAATTGGTCGAGGGGCAGATTGTCTCGATTGATCTCGGTGCTGTCGTAGATGGTTATTATGGTGATTCCGCCGCTACTTTTGCTGTTGGTGAAATTTCTGAAGAAAAACAGAAACTTCTCGATGTTACCAAACGTTCTTTAGAAGTTGGTATTAGCAAAGTTAAGGCAGGCGTGAAATTGGGCGTTGTTTCTTCGTCGATTCAGGAAGTTGCCGAAGCGGCCGGTTTTTCGGTGGTTCGGGAAATGGTTGGTCATGGGATCGGTCAGAAACTTCATGAAGAGCCGCAGGTACCGCATTTCGGTCCGGCTAATTCAGGTCCAATTCTCAAAAAGGGAATGGTTTTGGCGATTGAACCGATGGTTAACCAGGGCGATTTTAAGATTAATCAAAAACCGGACGGTTGGACAATTATTACTGCCGATGGTTTGGTTTCGGCTCACTTTGAGCATACAGTTGCAATTACCGAAAACGGTGCAGATATTTTAACATTGAGTTAAGGATTAAATGGTCAAAGAAGATACAATTCAGGTAGAGGGTAAGGTTTTGGAACCGTTACCAAATGCCATGTTCAGAGTAGAATTGGATAATGGGCATGTTGTTCTGGCTCATATTTCCGGTAAAATGAGAATGCATTTTATTAAAATTCTGCCGGGTGATAGAGTTACTCTTGAACTTTCGCCTTATGATTTGACGCGCGGTAGAATAACTTATAGATATAAATAAATTGATTAATGATTAGGTTGGTGTTGTATTATGAAAGTTCGTTCGTCGATAAAAAAAAGATGTGAACACTGCAAAATTATCAAGCGTAATGGCATTCTTCGGGTGATTTGCAGTAAAAACCCGAACCATAAACAGCGCCAGGGTTAAATTAGAATTACTGGCAGGAGGTTGTTTTGGCACGTATAGCAGGTGTCGATTTACCAAAAGATAAAAGAATCGAGATTGGTCTTACATACATTTTTGGTGTTGGTTTGACTTCGTCGAAAAAGATTCTTGATACAACAGGCATAAGTCCTGATGTAAGGGTCAATAAATTAACCGAAGAAGAAGTGGCCAAACTTCGAAAAGTAATCGAAAATGATTACAGAGTTGAAGGAACTTTGCGGAGCGAAATATCAATGAATATTAAACGTTTGATTGATATTGGCAGCTATCGCGGACTTCGTCATCGTCGCGGCTTACCCGTTCGCGGGCAAAAAACAAAAACCAATGCCCGTACTCGCAAGGGTCCGGCTCGGACGGTTGCCGGCAAGAAAAAGACACCGGCTAAGAAATAAGGTATATGAGGTTATTAAGTGGCTGATCAAAAAAAGAAAACGAAGACTAAGAAAAAAGTGGGAAGGATCGACGCTGTCGGTGTTGCCCATGTTAAATCGACTTTTAATAATACGATGGTTTCAATTACTGATACCAGAGGCGCGATCATTGTTTGGTCGTCAGCAGGTAAAGTCGGCTTCAAAGGCTCAAAAAAATCAACTCCGTTTGCAGCTCAGTTGGCTGCCAGCAGATGTGCCAAAGAAGCAATCGACCTTGGTGTCAGGAAAATTGAAGTTTGGGTTAAAGGACCTGGTTCTGGTCGTGAAGCGGCTATCCGCTCATTATCTGCCGCCGGTTTGGAGATTACGGCTATCAAGGATGTTACCCCAATTCCCCATAACGGTTGCCGCCCACCCAAAAGAAGAAGAGTATAAACCATTTTTTGGTAATAGATTAGGATATTTACAGGAGAGTTAATGGCTCGATATACGAAAGCAAACTGCAAACTGTGTCGTCGCGAGGGCGAAAAGCTTTTTTTGAAAGGACATCGGTGTAGTACCGATAAATGTGCCTTCGAAAAAAGAGGCTTCGCTCCGGGGCAGCATGGGCAGTCAAGACGCTTTAAAGTGTCAAACTATGGGATTCAGCTACGGGAAAAACAAAAAGTCCGTAGAACCTATGGTGTTTTAGAAAAACAATTTCGCAATTACTTTGAGAAGGCTGACATGAAGGTTGGCGTTACCGGTGAAAACCTGCTGCAAATGCTCGAGTGCCGATTTGATAATATTGTTTATCGGCTCGGTTTTGCTCCGTCGCGCAAAGCGGCCCGGCAATTGGTGAAGCATGGTCATTTTACCATTGATGGAAAAAATGTTGATATTCCATCTTACCAGATCAAACCTGGAAACCTGATTAAAGTTAAGGATAAATCAAAGGCGCTTGATATTATCCACTCGTCGATAAAGGAATTTGGCCAGACCGATCAGATTGCCTGGTTGCGTTTGAATAAGGCTGCCTTGGAAGGTGAAGTGATTGAAATTCCCAAGCGCCAGGATATTCCGATTTCGGCCAATGAACAATTAATTGTAGAGTTGTATTCAAAATAGGAAACCAATTGCCTTTATGGGAGGCTTCGATATATGAAATGGAAAAGCCTGCAGATGCCGAAAGAGATTCTCTCGGATCAGTCTTCGGCAACCGAGAATTATTCTCGATTTATAATTGAACCCCTTGAGAGAGGATTTGGGGTTACGCTGGGTAATGCTCTGCGTAGGGTATTGTTATCCTCTATACAAGGATCAGCCGTTGTTTCATTCAGGATTATCGGCACCTTGCATGAGTTTTCTACCGTCCCCGGTCTGTATGAAGATGTCACGCAACTGGTCTTGAATTTGAAACAAGTCAGGGCCAGAATGTATGCTGATGAGATGCGAACACTAACCCTTTCAGCAGACAAGAAGGGCAAAATCACAGCCGGAATGTTCACCGGAGATTCAGAAGTGGAAATTATGAATCAGGATTTGCATATTGCAGAATTAGTGGAAGATGTTGAATTCAAGTTGGAAGCTGATATTGACTACGGTCGCGGTTATTTTACTTCAGAGCAGAATAAACGACCTGACGCCCCAGTTGGAACAATTTTTATTGATTCAGTCTTTTCTCCGGTTATCAAGGTCAATTATGAAGTTGAAAACACTCGTGTCGGACAACGGACCGACTATGATAAATTAATGCTTGAGATAACCACCGATGGCTCAATTTCTCCTGAAGATGCACTTTCTTTTGCGGCCAAGATCCTTAAGGATCACCTTCAATTCCTTATTCATATTGATGAGGAATTTGTGTCCGCCGAAGTAGAAGTCGAGGATGAAGAAACCGTTAGAATCAGACAACTTCTTAAAACACGCGTTGATGAGTTGGAACTGTCGGTTCGCTCCTCAAACTGCCTGAGAGCAGCCAATATTCAGTCACTTTCTGAGTTGATCTCCAAGAGCGAGTCGGAAATGCTGAAATATCGGAATTTTGGGCGGAAATCGCTTAACGAATTAAATAGTATACTCGACGAACTAAATCTCAGCTTTGGGATGGATATCACCAAGTATATGGAACAGCAGTAATTTCAGGGGAATACAATGCCTCATCAAAACAAGGTAAAGAAACTCAGCCGAACCAAACCGCACCGGGAAGCAATGCTTCGCAATATGGCCAGTTCCTTAATACAGCACCGGACTATTGAGACTACCGAGGCAAAAGCTAAGGAACTTCGTAGAGTGGTTGATCGAGTTATCAGTATCGCCAAAAAAGATACGCTTTCGGCGCGTCGGCAGGTCGCAAAGACCATAGAGAGCAAAGTTGCTTTCAAGAAACTGTTTAGTGAAGTTATTCCGCAATTTGATAAAAGAGATTCAGGGTTCACAAGAGTCCTAAAAGTAGGATTCCGCCGTGGCGATAATGCTGCAATTTCAAGAGTGGAACTGTTGGTTGAAGCACCGAAAGTTGATAAGGGAGCAAAGAAAACAACCAAAAAGAAACCAGCCGCTGATAAGAAGTAGGCAAAGAACCTGCAGAAATATTAAACGGTCATCATTTTGATGACCGTTTTTTTTTGTTGAAAAATCGTTTGCCTATTTGATGTAATTATTGTATTATATTAATTCTTAAACGATACTGTTATCTTAGCCTGTTAACTGGATGGGCTGCAATGGAATTATAAATAGTAAGATGTGAAGGGAGTTTGTTTGGGAAAGCAAGCCCCAGCGAAAGGAGTCATTTTTGTCGGAAGAATTAAAGGCTGCACCAAAAAAGGGAATGTCCAGGGGATGTTTGATAGGTCTGATTGTTGTTGGAATATTGGCAATAATTGTGATTGGCTCCGGTGTCGTTTGCTATATATATCAGGATGAGCTGCTTGAGTTTGGACTTGAGAAAACTACCGATATGATCGCCTTGGAAATCAAGGCAAATCTGCCTGAAGAGTTTACCGAAGCAGAGATTGATGAACTTTTTGACAGGCTCAGAAAAGCTGTTATTAATAAAGAAATCGATCCTACCAGAATTAAGAGTCTTGCGTCGCAATTTCAGTCCTATCTTGAGGATCAAAAAATTGATGTCGATGAGGCCCGCAAACTGATTGAGGAAATCAAAGAAGCAATAGAATACTAATAGACATTATTGCCCCAGTGTAGCCTTGACAACGAATTGCAGGGCAATGCATTAACGTCTGCTGCTGAAGTTATAGATTATGTATGATATATTGATAATATTATTGGCCTATCTTCTTGGATCGATTCCATTTGGTCTGGTGATTGCCAGATTGTATGGTGTTTCGGATATTCGATTGGTCGGCTCAGGCAACATTGGAGCCACTAATGTTATGCGGTCGGTCGGTCGTTTTCCGGCACTTATGGTAACGATACTGGATATTGCCAAAGGTACCGTTGCCGTGATTATTGCCGGGAGCTTCGGCGGTTTGCTTTTGGGTGATCTTGAATACTTAAAACTGGCGGCCGGTTTTTTTGCTATTTTTGGTCATATCTTTCCAATATTTCTTAAATTCAAAGGCGGCAAAGGTATCAATACAGCTTTGGGTGTTTTTATTACATTGCTGCCTCTGCCGATATTTATTGCAATAGCCGCTTTTATTATTACCGTATCTATCAGTAAATTTGTCTCGCTTGGTTCGATTTTGGGTTCATTCTCTCTACCTATTACCGTTTATATTACAACATTAATTGCTCCAGATAGATACCACCCGGTTTATTTGCCGGTAGCTATTATTTTTGCAATTCTGGCGATTTTTACTCATCGAACAAATATCAAGCGTCTTCTAAAGGGTGATGAAAACAGATTTAGTTTCCATTCAAAAGCAACCTCGGAGTCGGAGGTAAAGGATTGTGGCTGAGAACATGGAAGTAAAAGAAAAAATTGCGATATTGGGAGCCGGCAGTTGGGGAATAGCAATTGCAAATTTGCTTTACCAAAATAATCATAAGGCAAAACTTTGGGAATTTAATCCTGATGATTACCAAATATTATTGGAGCACCGTACTCATCCTAAAAAACTTCCCGAGGCTTTTATACCTGACGATGTGCTCATTACAAATATACTTAGTGAAGCAATTGCTGACGTTGAATATATTGTTTTGGCGGTTCCATCTCAGCATGTACGAAATGTCTGCCTTCAATTAAAACCGATATTAAAAGAGATGCCCAAGTTTATTAATTTGGCCAAAGGGGTGGAGGTTGGCTCGCTTCTTAGGGTCTCAGAGATTGTTGGTGAGACAATACCTGATTTCGACCGAAATAGATTTGCCGTTTTATCCGGCCCCAGTCATGCCGAAGAGGTGTCCAAAGATATGCCGACCAGTATCGTTGCCGCTTCAACGAATCCGGAATTGGCCAAATCTGTCCAAAGGATATTTAGTAATAATACATTTAGGGTTTATCGTTCATCTGATCTCAAGGGGGTGGAACTGGGCGGTTCGCTAAAAAATATTATTGCGATTGCATCAGGAATATTGCATGGTCTTGGTCTGGGAGATAATACTTCCGGCGCCCTGATAACCCGTGGTTTGGCCGAGATCACCAGACTCGGCGTAAAACTCGGGGCAGAAGCCGAAACATTTGCCGGCTTATCAGGAATCGGTGATCTGATAGCTACCTGTTTATCCAAACATTCTCGCAATCGCTATGTTGGGGAGCGGATCGGCCGGGGCGAAAAATTACAGGAGATACTGGATAGTATGGTTATGGTGGCCGAGGGAGTGTACACCTGTCAGTCAGCTCAGGAATTATCTGAGAAATACCAGGTGGAGATGCCGATCACCAACGAAGTATATCAGGTTCTGTTTAAAAATAAATCTCCCCAGGAGGCGGTAACCGATTTAATGACCCGCTCCCTGAAAAAAGAAGTCTGGAATTAACCGTATTTGAGGAATATAGATGCCACGTCGAAAAATAATTACAGATGACAAACTGTACTATTCGATTAGTGAAGTTGCCCAAATAACCCGGCTGGAGCCGTATGTTCTCCGTTTCTGGGAAAAAGAGTTTCCAATGCTCAAACCAAAGAAGAATAGCGGCGGAAACCGAACCTATCAGAAGCAGGACATTGAGGTTGTCAATCGTATCAAACATCTTCTTTATAAGGAGAACTATACGATTGCAGGCGCTCGCAATCGTCTCAAAAGTATCAAACCAACGACAGAGAAAAAAGAGCTGGTTGCCTCGGCAAAGTTCCAAACAACGGTCGGCGAAATAAGGAAAGAGATTGAAAGCCTTTTGAAACTTTTCCCTTGCCTTTTTTAGGGGTTAAATTAGATTAGGCTTACGTCGGGGCGTAGCGCAGTCAGGTTTAGCGCACTCGCTTGGGGTGTGAGAGGTCGGCAGTTCAACTCTGCTCGCCCCGACCATAATTTATACGGTTTAAATGAATAATACCCCGGCAAAAACAATAATACTGATTCCCGCATATAATGCCGCTCAACAACTTGAGAAGCTGATAACACAAATAAAAGTTATGGTTCCTGCAATTGATATTCTGGTTATCAACGATGGTTCCACAGACGAAACAAGTTCCATTGCCAAAAGCCAAAATTGTATTGTACTGACTAATGAAACCAACCAGGGTAAAGGTTACTCGCTCAAGCGCGGTTTTTCTTATGCCATAGATAAAGAGTATGATTATTTGATAACTATCGACGCTGACCTTCAGCATTGTCCTGAGGATATATCACGATTTATCAATGATACCGGGAAGGACCAAATCAGTATTGGAACCAGAGAATTGTCTTTAAATAAAATGCCTTTATCCCGATGGCTGTCAAATAACCTGACCTCACTTATGGTGTCGGTTTTTGGCGGCAAGGTTATCAGAGATTCACAATCCGGCTTCAGAATGTTTGATTTGAAAGTTTTAAAGAAAATGAAAGCCGAATCAAACAGATTCGATTTTGAGTCGGAGCTTCTGTTTCAAACCGGCCTGTTTAATATTAAAATCAACGAAGTGCCAATCATGACCATATATAATAATGAAAACTCGTCGATCAGTCATTTTGGCGACACTATTCGTTTTATCAAACAGATTTGGAAAAGGATTATGCTGTAGGAAATCCCATTGGAAAGATTTATTATTAATTATGCTGATTTTATTAACAAATGATGATGGTATCCATGCCGAAGGAATGCTTGCGGCCGAAAAGGAACTCAAAAAGATAGGTCAAGTGCTGATGGTGGCGCCCGATCGGGAGCAGTCGGCTTCGAGTCATTCACTAACGCTTGAGCGCCCGCTGAGACTTCAAAAGGTAGGCGAGGGACGTTACACCTGTGATGGCACCCCGACCGATTGTGTGATGATGGCAATACATGGTATCTTAAAACACAAACTGCCAGATCTTCTTGTTTCAGGAATAAATCATGGAGCCAATATGGCCGAGGATGTAACCTATTCCGGTACTGTTGCCGCCGCTATTGAAGGATCAACGATGGGGGTTCCATCAATGGCTATCTCCAATACCGATCCTGATAATAAAAAATCGTATCAAATCGCGGCCCGGTTTACCGCTCGTCTGGCCAAACATTTCAAAGAGTTTAATCTGCCGCCGAGAACATTTTTGAATATCAATTTCCCGAAGCTAAAAAACGATCGAGTTCCTGATTATAAATTCACCGGGCTAGGTCAACGGACCTATAAAGATATTATTATTAAAAAAACCGATCCGAGGGGCAAAGATTATTACTGGATAGCCGGTGAAGCGGTTTGGGAATCAATCAATGGAACCGACTATAAAGCAATATCAGGCGGGTTTATATCTATTTCCGCCTTAAAGATGAATTTTACCGATACCGAAACGATTGAGAAATTAAAAGGTTTGAA
>DAOUVS010000259.1 GCA_030667525.1 Candidatus Zixiibacteriota bacterium
GATGGAACGATGGCATCTTCTATTTTATTGCATGGTCCATGCTGCAAAAGAATCCTTCCCCGATCCGAGCGCCAACCATCATTGAATTCCGGCAATGATGAAAACTGCTGATTGGCATAATTGAAATTATACAATACTTCTTCCAGATACTCATTTTTCCCATCTCCCGGAGTAGGGTCCTTATCATTGAAATATTGCGCTATAAATTCTGACTTCCCTACTTCATTTAAGGATCCAAACAAGACCCAATCTGCCGGATCAACGAGAAAGTGTATCCAATTCGTTTTAGTTTCGAGACTGGCCGTATCCAAAGGTGAAATAATTGTCGTGGTGACCATATCCGAAAGTTGCTCAGATTTAGCAAAGATAACAAATTTGCGTGATGCCTGAGTCGACCGACCGGAAGTTTCGTCAGTAGTTAGAAGTCTCAGTTCATAGCGGCCAGGATTCCATCCGGAAAAATTAATAACGTTTGTAATAATCCCTGTTGTCCCCGGCTTTTCGATCATGTGCAAACCATAATCATGGAACATGACTCCGTTAGCATCAAAGACAGAAAATGTAAGAGCAAAGGAGTCGGTGATATTTGGATTGTAATCAAGATTATACAATTCGGCATAAATAAATAAATTGGAATCTGTTTGGGAATACAATCCCATCGGGTTGGGAATAATTCTATATCCATTCTTATCGAGCGGTGACGGAATATTTTCCAAAGATTCTTCTACAATTTTAATATCATGGGCCAACTCAAGATTACTCAATCTAAGCCGGCCGGGAATGGGTGCCTCGATTTCAATCCGGTCATATATAAAGGAACCCTTATTTTTGCTCGAAACATCATAAACGCTCAAAACAGCCTTATATGCCCCCGGCTCAATAATCAATGACAAATAATTAAATAATTTTATTTCGCCATTTTCACTTTCTTGCCGGTTTCGGGTAAAGGTGTAATAATATGTACTTGCTGAATCCAGATGATTACCTAATGTATCGGACAGTATTATTTCAGCATAGATAGTCGCTTTAAATTGTTCAGTCTCTTCAACCCGAACAAAGTCAAACTGATTACGTTTTACAGAATATGGAAACTGGACAAAGGAATTCAGAGCATTAATGGGATCATCAAAAACTGTAATACCGGCCTTAACACCTATTGGAACAGTCGAAGACTCCTGTGAAAATAAATTGCCGGACAAAAGCAATAATACGATCATCAAAAATAAAATACGATTTTTCATTATTTACATTCCTACCTTAATATCTTACTCCATCGTATGGATACTGTAAGACATAGTCGTTGCTATTCCACTCATCTATAAAAAGAAATTCTCTTGGTTTACTGTCAACATTGTAATAACTCCAAACCTGATAGGCGCTATTGCTGGATTCAAATGGGAAATCCTCGATCTGGTCAGGTTCTCCATACATAATAAGTATCATACCTCGATCTGTTTGCCAGCCGTCGCGCCGCATAACCGTAAAACGCCGGTTGGCCAATTCAAGCCGATAATAATAACTAATTTTCATCTCATTTTAAATAGTTCCCGGAGTAGGATCATGAGAGACCCAGAATTGGTTCCATGCATTCAGTCTCTGCTCTGAATTGGAAATACTATCAATCGCATTGATTTCGGCCGGAATAGCAATATATTTCAATTGCCTGACTGCTGTTTTATAATCATTCAATACCATCGCCTCAGCAGACCAATATATATTAAATTTCTTCTGGAAATTATCAACAGCTTTTCCCCTGCGACCTTTCAGAGTAATATCTAAAGTATATTCTCCACCCTTAAATTCCTTCAAGGCAACCTGTCGGAACTGAGCAATCACGGGAGCATCAATATCGGCGGTGACCGAATCAAAATATATTGTTTTTAATTTTCCGTCAAGAAGACGAGTTTCGATAAAAACTTTCTCGGCATCGCTCTTTCCCTTATAAATCTCAAAATAGTAGCTAAAAACCGAAGCTGTATCCTCACCATAAATGCGGCCAACATTGGGGATAATTGTCATCCCGCTTTTTATAAATGCCGAATCGTAAAGTGCCGAATCGGCCGCAAAAACTAACTCTACCCCGGAAACCTGTGGATTTCGCCGATCAAATTTATGTATGGTGATATCAAAAGATTTCTTTATGCTTTTCTTTGAATTATTATCCAGTAAATAACACTCGACCCCATAATTGCCGGGCGACAGGTGAAAATTGATTTGTCCGGTACGAAAATCTGTCCTTGAAGCAGTCCGGGAATATTGATTGACTACTATTTCCTTATCTCTGTTCTTGCTGACAATAGGAATATTCTTTTTGTCAACGACTGACACTGATATGGTGTAGCTGGCCTCAAATTTATCTCCGTTTCTAATAAATAAAAGATCGGAATTGAAAATCTGATAATATATTTCCAGCCTGCTTTTTTCTTCGGAAACATCATAAAATTCAGAATAATCAACGCGAAACTCAGAAACAGCAATATTTCGTTTTTCCGATAAAATTGATTGCCCATTTGATAAGGTTGTCAATAATATCAACAAGCAAAATAGATATGTAATTTTTCTCATCTAAATCAGAATCCTTCCATTAGATTATACGTTCTAATTTATATAGACGAATCAAAACGAACAATATTTAATTTAATTTATTTATTCGTAACGAAGGGATTCAATCGGATCAACCCGAGCGGCTCTATAAGCTGGATACAGACCGGCCACCAGACCGACCGAAATTGCAACCGTAAATCCAAGAAATAGAAATAGCGTTGAAATGCCAAATGGCAATGGAGTAAGCAATCCGATCAGCAAAGCGGTCAGAACGCCGCCTAAGACGCCAAGTAATCCTCCGCTTCCGGAGAGAGTCATCGCCTCAATAAGAAATTGCCATAAAATATTATATCGTTTAGCTCCAATTGCTTTTCGCACACCAATTTCCCGCGTCCGTTCAGTCACCGAAACCAGCATTATATTCATTACTCCCACACCGCCAACCATCAGGCCGACCGATGAAATGATAATCATGGCAAGATATATATACTTGGTCATATTGCTGACCATTTCACGGATATTCTCCTGCCCGAATATGGCGAAATTATTTTCCTTGTCATACGGTACCTGGCGACCCTGACGAAGAATGGCAATTATCTCTTCCCGGGCGGCATCTATTTTTTCAGCCGATTCGGCACTGACAACCAAAAGGAGAGCCTTGTCCCAGGTAACCATCTTGAGTTTGGTCGAAAGGGGGATAACGATTTTATTATTATCAGTTTCGTCAAACATATTTTCCTGTTTTTCAATAACTCCGACCACGGTGAAACGATAGTTGTTCATCCTTATCTGTTTTCCAATCGGATCCAATTTGTCAAACAGTGCCTCCTGAACATCAGAACCGATAACGCAAACCTGCGCCCGTATATCGTCATCAACTCTGGTAATAAAACGACCCATACTTAAGGATGTGTTGTGCACTTTCTGATAATCGGCCCAGACTCCGGCAATGGTTGGGCGGTTTGCTCGGTTACTTTTATACTTTACAACATTCCCACCCTGAACACGATGATAATGATTTTCGGGCGACACCGCTTTGACCGATGGGCAATTTTCTCTGATGGCAATCGCTTCTTCGGGTGTAATTTCTTTTCTTTTTCTTTCTTCCTCGGAAAGCTGTTCATAGTCGGTTTCTGGAGCAAAGCGAGTGATATAGAGAACATTAGATCCAAGATCATTTATTGATTCCTGAACGGCACTATCGAGCCCGCTGACCAGCGATGACATCGCAATCACCGACCAGACACCGATCAAAACGCCCAGAATGGTCAGGGCCGATCTGAATTTGTTTGATCTTAAAGAATCAAACGCCAGAAGAATGCCTTCTTTTAATTCAACCACGGTCATAGGAATACCTTATTCGTATCTGAGGGATTCTATTGGATCAACACTGGCGGCTCGAAAAGCCGGATAAATCCCGGCCGCCAATCCGACCGTAACGGCAACCATAAACCCCAGGAAAATAAATAGCGGTGAGACACCGAACGGAAGCGGTGACAGGGCGCCGATCAAGAAAGCGGTGCCGACACCCAAGATCATACCCAGGGTCC
>DAOUVS010000130.1 GCA_030667525.1 Candidatus Zixiibacteriota bacterium
CCAATTTCTCCGCCCCATGGTTGATCGTCAAGCGGTCTAACTACGGTGGCATCGCGAGGGCTACCTATAGCGGTTAATGGCGCCAGAATTGCAATAATCAGCAACAGGGCCATTGGATAGATTGTTTTTACATTTCTCATACGACCTCCTTGAATATTTGTGATTTAGACTATATTATATCCACACTTTTTTATGGCAGAATTTAAAAAAAAGGAATTAGAGTGGGGGGTTATTCCTTATTAAAGGATAAGAGCAAAGCTCTTTTTTGTCAAGGAGTTATAGAAATATTTCAGCAAAACGCAGAATTTGCTTTTAATTTATGGTCTTAATATTGTTTTAAAATTCTAACAAATAATAGAAATTTCTCGAAAATTGAATTTATATAAAAAATAAGCTTTTTCTTGACAAAATCGGTATTTATGATAGCTTTTGTGAAAGTCCTCAAATTATTACCGCCAGAAACTTCAGGAGATTAGGTGACTATGAAACATTTATTCAAATTTCAGGCTATCTTAATGTTAATTTTTGTGATTTCAATCAGTTCTCAAGCATTGGATAATATTACTAACAATGAATTATATAATCAATCTCTTGGTGACAGCAGATTGAACTCCTTTAATCTCTATAAGGTAGAAATTGGCAGTATTGAGGATGTTAATAAGTTAAAGGCTTTGGGAGCCGATCCGGCGCTTAGAATTAAAGATGGTTATCTGGTTTTTATAAGTGCCGCCAATGAACAATTGTTGTCAGATAATAAATTTGTCTGGGAATTGCTGGCATCGAATATTAGTCGTAACCAGCTTGCTCTTGATATGAATAGAGACGGTTCAAATATCGGCCGGTATCCCCTAGTGTATCAAGAGGGCGAACTTCGCCTGTTCCAGGTGAATATTGAAGAAGTATTAAAATCTATTGCTACACCTGGATTGGCACCACTGCAAACAGATCAATTAGAAATTATATACCGCAAACCAAGATTGATTAAAGAAGATATTGTTTCCAGAGATATTGATTTGGAAACTCTTATTGCTGAAGTTAAGCAGGATTCACTGGAATCATACCTTGGCGCTCTCCAGGCGTTTGATGACCGAGTTGCCGGAACGGCATCCAATGCTGATGCCCGTGATTGGTGTGCCGCCAAGTTTGTCGAATTCGGCTATGATTCGGTCGTAATTGATAGTTTTGCGCAGACAATTTATGGTTTACCCGCAGAATGTCAGAATGTAATTGCTTATAAGATTGGGACGACCTATCCAGAATTCCAGGTTGTCGTTGGGGCGCATCGGGATGCTGTCCCCGGTTCACCCGGAGCGGATGACAATGGTTCAGGAACCGGCGGTGTTTTGGAGATTGCGCGAATATTAAGTGAGATAGAAACTTCTTTAACAATTGTTTTTGTTTTATTTGATGCCGAGGAGCAGGGCTTATATGGTTCCTGGTATTACGCCAATCGCGCCGCCAATCAGGGTGACAGTATTGTGATGATGCTGAATATGGATATGATCGCATTTTACCAAAACAGCAGCGAGGCTGCGCTTTATACCGGAAGTAATGATCAATATGCCAAACTTTGGGATAATTTGGCCTCGACTCTTCCCGGAATAAATATCGCCGGATTAGATGCCGGTAGCAGCGCCTACTCCGATCACCATCCGTTTGATCAAAACGGCTATGATGTTGTGTTTATTGCCGAGCAGATATTTTCGAATGTGTATCATTCGCCTCAAGATAGTACTTCGTATATGGACTTTGAATATATGACACGTATGGTGCAAGCGTCATTGGCCACCACCTATTATGTGAATAGTCATTTTACGCCGCAACCGCGACTTGCTTTCAGTTACCCCGGTGGTGTCGCTGAAATACAGTCGCCCAATTTACCCCTAACTATAGAATTGGATATAACAGGATTTTATGACGGAACGCCGCTATCGGGAAGTGGCAATCTTAATTATTCTTTAAACGGCGGCAGTTTTGGCCTGATACCTTTGACCGAAATCGGTGGCAGTCTGTACGAAGCTACATTGCCAGCGCAAGCATGCGGAAGCAGAATAGAGTTTTATTTTAGTATTGATGAGAGTTTGGGCGAAACCTTTTACGGCTACGATGACAATATTCCTTTCAAGCTTGTTGTCGCCAACGGCCAAATGGTTGTTTTCTCAGATAATTTTGAAACCGATCAAGGTTGGACTGTTACCACCGCCGCCAGCGATGGTCCCTGGGAACGCGGCGTCCCGGCAGGAGGTGGAAGCAGAGGAGACCCGCCACAGGATTATGACGGTTCAGGTTCATGTTATCTTACCGATAATGTTGCCGGCAATTCCGATGTTGATGGCGGCTTGACCTCACTATTCTCGCCGACTATTGATGCCAGTTTGGGAACGACAAAAATTGAGTATGCACGCTGGTATAGTAATAATTTCGGAGAAGCCCCCAACGCCGACGAGATGCGAGTGTTTGTTTCAAATAATAATGGAACTAACTGGACAGCGGTTGAGGTGGTTGGACCGGTTGAAGAATCTTCCGGCGGTTGGTATAAGCACGGTTTCTGGCTAAGTGATTTTGTAACACCTTCGGATCAGGTCAAGCTCCGTTTTAACGCTTCCGATAATGGTGATCCCTCGGTGATCGAAGCGGCTGTTGATGCCGTTGTAGTTACATCATATAACTGTGATGCAGGCGATCCTATAATTGTAACCGAAACTATTTCCGATGGAACAATCAATCTTGCATATTCGGAACAATTGTATGCGACCGGAGGCAGCGGAGAACTGTTTTTCGCCGATAAATTTCTTGACTTGGATGGGACCGGGCTTGTCTTATCGAGCAGCGGAATAATCTCTGGGATACCTATTCAGTCAGGAATCCATATCTTTACCGCTGTCCTTACCGATCAGGCGGCGGGAAGTGATGAACGGGAATATAGCTTTAATATTGTTCTTAATTATTTATGCGGTGATGCCAATAACGACGAAGCGGTTAACATTCTTGACGTAGTTTATATTATAAACAGTATTTATAAATCCGGTCCACCGCCAAATCCGCTTGAAGCTGCCGATGTAGATGGAATCTCACCGGTAAATATTCTGGATATCGTGTATCTAATTAATTACAAGTATAAAGATGGTCCCGAACCTATTTGCCAATAAATTTAAAAATTTATTAAACAAATGATGAAAGATTACGTCTATTAAATCAACCATAAGATCAAGCTAACAACATACCGCCCCTACATTAGTTTGCAAAGAACGTATTGAACATGGGAGGTTTTTTGATGTCTTCTTTAAAGGTTTTTTGGCTGGGACTATTTTTATTCATTTTTATAACTCAATCTGTTATGGCCAAGCCTGTCTATATTCAGGCAAAAATCTATTTTGAATCAGCAGAAGAGCTTAATCAACTAAAAAGTCAACATCTTGATATTGTTGGGGAGCAGTCAGATTATCTTGAGATTGTCGTTTTTCCCGATGAACTTGAAGAGCTAACCCAATTGGGCTTTAGAGCCGAAGTTGTCATTGAAGATATGACTTCTTTTTTCCAATCTCGGCTTGATCCTGCCCGTGATATGGGCGGGTATAAAACACTCGATGAGATTTATACTAATCTTGATGCGATGGTTGCCGATCATCCCGATTTGGTCTCAACGAGGGTCGATATTGGCCAATCGCTTGAGGGTCGGACGATGTGGGCGATTAAAATTTCTGATAATCCCAATGTTGACGAGGATGAACCTGAGCTGCTTTATACGGCACTGACTCATTGCCGGGAGATGATTACTCCGGAAGTTCTGTTTTATTTTATGAATTATCTCAGTGATAATTATGGTACCGACCCGGAAGCGACCTATCTTGTCGATAATCGTGAGATCTGGTTTATACCTGTTTTGAACGTCGATGGATATTATTACAATCAGGTTACTAATCCGGCCGGCGGCGGAATGTGGCGCAAAAATCGCCGCAACAACGGTGATGGTACATTCGGTGTTGATTTAAATCGCAACTGGGGACTCGGGTGGGGCTATAATGATTTTGGCTCATCGCCAAATGGAATTGATGAGACTTACCGTGGTACCGGACCGTTCTCTGAACCGGAAACTCAAAACGTAAGAGATTTTATTATCGATCATGAATTTGTCTTTGTTATCGACTATCATGCGTACACTAACATTTATTATCTTCCTTACGGTTATAACAGCAGCTATTTCCCTGATTATCCGCTGGTTGCCGAGATCTGTGATTCGATGGGTGCTTTCAATAATTATGGTCATGCAATAATGGGTATAAATGGATGCTCATCCGATTGGGAATATGGGGAGCAAACGCTTAAAAATAAAAATTTGGCAATATTACCCGAAGTCGGCAATGCCACTGATAATTTCTGGCCGCCGCTTGAACGGATACCGTATCTTGTCTCGGCGCAACTTGAGCCAAATAAAATAATCGCATATTTGGCCGGTGATCCTTATGTTATTTATCCGCCCGTAGCCCCTGATATAGATATCCCTGCGACCGTTTCCAGTGTCGAATATAATGTCGAATGGAATTTTACTGACCCCTATAATAATGCTGAAGTTTTTGAACTGGTCGAATATAGATTAGAGAAAGATATTATCGATCCCGGTTTATCGCTGGAATATTATAATTCAGATGGTTTCTCTGTCAGTGAGGCAAGATATAATTCTGCACCGTCAAGTTTTTATTCAGGAGCGATAAATAACTGCGAATATTATTTACAGACCGCTGAGCCTTATCAAGTGCAGGATGGTGATGCGGTTGAATTCTGGACATATTATTATATTCAGGAACGATATGACTATGCCTATTTCGAGGTCTCAACCGATGGGATAACATTTACACCGCTTCCCGGTGACATAACTACTAACTATAATCCAAATGGCTTGAATCGCGGTAATGGCATTACCGGAACATCGGATGGATGGATTTTTGTTTCGTTTGATATCTCCGATTACGCCGGGCAATCAATTTATTATAGATTTTCGTATTATACAGATAATTCAATAACTCGCGAAGGTATCTACATTGATGATATTTATCCGGCCAATGCCTTTGTCAGCCGGATGGTGATATCTTCGGCGATTGAAGATACATATTACACTTTTACCGATCATCCCGGAGGTCTGTACTATTACAAGGTAAAGGCAATGGACAATGAAGAGCAGTGGAGTCTCTATTCTGATCTGGTTGGAACGATGGTTGAGTTGCCGTATATTTGTGGGGATGTCGATGGTGCCGAGGGGATCAACATTTTGGATATTGTCTTCATTATCAATTACAAATATAAAAGTGGCCCGGCGCCAAATCCGCTTGAAGCTGCCGATGTAGATGGAATCTCACCGGTAAATATTCTGGATATAGTCTATTTAATTAATTTTAAATATAAATCAGGGCCACCTCCAGCTTGCCCGTAAGTTTAATAGTGTCATAAGATTGTTAAATTGGTAAGTTATTAAAGGATGAAATCGCCTGGCGGTTTCATCCTTTTTCCTCTTCACTTTTTCGTCTCAAAATAGCCAATAATTATATAAAATAAGGCTTCAGACAGATAATTCAGCGCAGATTAAGCTTGAATTATTATTGCCGATAATTATATAGATAGAAGAAAGTTATGCAGAAATTGCTGTTATCTGCCAATATAACGATCGGATCAAATATGTTTAGTCGCTTGACAATAAAGACAATCATCAGAGTTGTATCGTCTATATTTATAGTTATCTGTTTTTTGCTTCTTTCCGGGACTTTGTTTGAAAATATCCGAGCTATTCAAACAGAGATAACACCGGTTTCGATAACTTTGACCTGGACTGCTCCCGGCGATAACGGAAACTCCGGAACCGCCTGGCGATATGATGTTCGCTATGATACCGAGGAAATAACCGAAGCCAATTGGTCCCTGGCCAGTCAGGCGACAGGAGAACCGAATCCCGGGATTGCAGGAAGTTCCGAAGAATTTACAGTTGTTGATCTGATTCCAAACACGCTCTACTATTTTGCAATCAAAACTGCCGATTTGGCCGGCAACTGGTCTGCACTTTCAAATAACGATTCTGCCAGTACCCTTTCATTGGGATCAAGTATTATCGTCCCTGACCTATATAAATTGGAACAAAATTATCCCAATCCTTTTAATGCCTCGACTATTATTGGCTTTTATGTCCCGGCTCCCGGGCCGGTAAAACTTTCGGTTTATGATATTCTTGGCCGCACAGTTAGCACTATTGTTGATGATGAGTTATCGGTTGGAGATCATACGGCCAGATGGGATGGATTAGACGGCGATGGCAAAACAGTGGCAACCGGAGTCTATTTCTATCATCTGCGTGCGGGGGATTATAATACCAGCCGGAAAATGTTACTGCTCAAATAAAAATCCTGATCATTGTTTCCACACAATTTTATTGTCAATTTGTATTGGTATTTGAAGAACATCTTGTTATTTCTGTTGTATAATCCGATATTGAGAAAATTTTGGCAACATGGAAAACAGCGTATGAAGTTGAGCAGGCGATTACAAATAGTCCTGATGGTGGCAGTTATTTCGGCCGCACTGATTGTCCTTGAGAAATATAAAATACCGCTTAATATATTTCTTTGGCGGTATATTTTTGATGCCGGACATATTCCTCTTTTCGGAGTCATCTCAATTGCTTTTTTGGGGATATCTCAAACTCTTTGGCAACGGCGCTTTAAAAATCCGATGATACATTACATTATCGCGTTTGTTTTGACCGGGTTGCTTGGGTTGATCACTGAGATAATACAATATTTTACGCCACGCGATGCCGATCTCTGGGATATAATAAACGATGGTGTCGGTGCGATCTGTTTTCTTGGCTTATATCTTACCTTTGATCGAAGATTACTCGGCTCCGGGGTTGTTCTGAGTAAAAAATTGAAATATATAATTCGTCTTGCTGTTGTAGTTCTGGGTCTGGTTGCTCTGATGCCGACTTTTAATTGGATAGGTGCATATATAAACCGGAATATTCGTTTTCCCCAAATCTGTAATTTTGAATCAGATTGGGAGCAAAAATTTGTATTTGCCAATAACGCTTCTTTATCAATTGTACCTTCGCCGGAATCTTTTGGCGATTCAATCGATAATAATGTTGGTCGGGTTGATTTTAGTAAAAATGGCAGTTCAAATTTTATGATTGTTGAACCATATCCCGACTGGGCAGGATATGAAAATTTGTCATTTTCAATTTTTTCGGACAATCCCGAAATAATAAACATCGAACTTCGAATAAATGACAGGCAGCATGATAAAAATTATCATGACAGATTTAATCAAGTATTATCAATAAATCCTGGCATTAATAATATCAGTATTCCTCTGATAGATATTCAGATGGCACCAAAAAACCGGCAAATGGATATGCGCAAAATCAATTTAATTATATTATTTATGGTGCAACCGGAAAATAGTATCACCATTTATCTTGATAACTTCAGGTTGGAATAAACAGATACTTCCAGTAGATACCATTGTTATCATCAGAAATATTTTCTAAATTGACAACATATCTTTTATCAGAACGGCGATTTAACCCGGAATCCAGATTTTTTCGGCTGTTATTAAATCGGTTCCGCTCGGAAGCATCATTGCCTCAGCCGATTTTGTATAGAAAAACAAACCCTTATATGATGTCATATAATGATATTTCTTGGTCGGCCAACCATGATGAGCCATCACCACTGCCAGCTCACTCGATTTTGCAAGCAGTTTCTGAAACTCCTTTGGCTCCATCTTAACAATCGCCCCAGATGCCTTTATTGCCTGCGCTATTGCCGCGGCTGCTGCCGCGGCGGCGGCTCCTCCACCTGCTCCAGTCATATTTTTACCTCCTTTGAAGTTCTACGATTTTGATATATATACCATAAAATAGTAATTCTATTCGAATAAACAGAGAAAAATGCGGCATAAAAGATTATGAGTAATTAAAGTCAGGCAAATTCCTTGAATTCGTTCCGATATTTTGCGATGCCCTTAATATTCGATAATAACTTTTTATCAAAGACCTGAATCATAAAAACTTCGTCCGGCACTTCCCATTCGCAGCCGATTCCAAAATTGCTGGCCGGTTCAAATCCGAAGCGGGGATAATAGGTCGGATGTCCCAAAACGACAACAAAAGGACAGTCTCTTTTTGTCAGCATACCCAACCCGGTATTTATTAACCCTGCTCCGATTCCCTGATGCTGAAACTTCGGCAAGGTAGCCATTGGTCCCAGCCCCA
>DAOUVS010000290.1 GCA_030667525.1 Candidatus Zixiibacteriota bacterium
ATCCATCGCGACCTTTTGGCCCAAAACAAAGGAAAACTATATCCTGAAATTAGTCTGCACGCCGGATATTCATATGGGACCGAGTTTGACCGGGAGATAAATGAACGGAAAGATTATTGGTTTGTGGGTGGTCTGATCAATATCCCGATTTATCTCGGTGGGACACGGGGGAAAACCAAGCAAATCCTTGAATCTCAGATCGATGAATTATTATTCAGAAAAGATGCTCAACGATTGGAACTGATGGGTGAAATATCCTCTGGAGTTGATATATTTTACAAATATATTTCGGCTCTCCCGATCTATTACGATTTAAGAAATCTGTCTCAGGCAAATCTCAATGCCGAATCAGAAAAATACGGTTCGGAAGAAGTATCTTATATCGAACTGCTGAGATTAGAGCAAAACTGTGCGGAAAATGAAATAGATTTAACAGAGAATAAGTATGCTTTTTTCAAATCATATATAGAGCTTCTTTATATAATCGGAGAAAGTTATCTGCCGATTAATTCACCGGAGGAAAAAGCTGTTTTTGACAAGATAATAGAATATATGAATAATTAATTTTTATTGAAAATAGGACAAGCGGTGTCCATTATTTTTTTCTCCTGCCGATATATATTATATAAATATTTTCTATTCCCGGGGGAGAAAAATTATGGAAATCACATCTGTCTCTAATATTCAATCATATTCTGCCAGCATCTCTAATACTGATAACACCCAGCCGACAACAGTACAGGAAAATCCTGCCATACAGGAAACACCTGAAGAAGCAATCATAAATGAAATTGAAGAAGATGTCGAACCGGTCGAAACCGAGAAAGATGCCGGCAAAGGCGTTATTCGCAATCTGATAAATGGACATTTTAAGGGTGTCGCCGATGTCCGTCTTCGAATTAATTTTAGCGAACAAATCGCCGCTCTGGAGCAGGCCGAGTTAGCCAAAGCGACCGAATCCGGCTTATCGGCTCTCTCAGATACCATAAATAATGAGATTAACGCGGCGCTTGGGTCTGAGGAGATTGATGAAGAAACAGCGATTTTAATAGCGTCAGCTTTAGAAACATTTAATAATGAGATTTCCCAATTAAATACAAAGATCTCCCAAAGCGAAAATCTGATTTCAGAAATACGCTCATCTTTTGATAATTTTGTCTTATCAGCCAGACCGGCTGTTGAAGAGCCGGTTGAACCGGTACCGCCACTAACAGATGAAACAGTTTTATCGGAAGTCGATCAACCGGAAGAAATAATTATCCCAGACGCCGAACAACCGGCAGTTGATATCGTATCAGAAGAAGAGCCTCTATTTTCAATCGATCAGTTTCTGACTGATCTGATTTCGACTTTTGAGGCCGAACTGGAGCTGTTGGAAACTACCCTTGCCAATACCAGAGTTCTTCCTGAAATATCCGAACCGAGCGGCAACGGTAAGGCATTTGATAAGTTTATGACAATCTATAATGATATGAAAAGTAGTATCAATACCATCGCTGAGAATAGCCAAAATAACGAAGTTGATATAACTTCATGATTTAGAAACAGATTTATTACAGCTTCCGCACCCCCTTTTGCCCCTTTGCTAATAAACTGCCCGTCATTTTTGACAGGCAGTTTATAATTTTCTTATTGATTAATAGATGTTTTATCTATATAAATTGCCGTATTATTTGAAGATAGTAATATATTAAAGTAGTACTGGGAGTATTTATCGGTCATGTCAACTGAAAAGTCACAAAAGAGCAACAAACAGGGGAAAACAAAAATATCTATATCAAAAAACAAGCCGACAAAATCGTCACCCCCAAAATCTCCAAGCAAAAGAAATCGACAATACGCAGATAAACAATTAACCCTCTTATCTTCGATGGTTAAACAAAGCATCGAGGGAATGGCGCTGGTTGACCTTAAAGGAAATATTCAATTTATCAATCGTGCTTTTGCCGAAATGCATGGATATTCACCTGACGAACTTATTGGCAAACATCTGACTATCTTTCATAGTAAAGATCAATTGGTATCGGTAAATAAAGCCAACGAAGAGATTCAAAAAAACGATGTATTTATTGGCGAAATCTGGCATAAACATCGCGACGGATCTGTTTTCCCAACTTTTATGCACAACTCAATACTGCGTGATGAATCAGGCATTCCAATCGGTATGATAGGTTCTATACGCAATATTACTCTGCAAAAACAGGCAGAAGATGCTCTCAGGGAAAGTGAAGCAAGATACCGGCAATTAATTAATAACGCCGGTAACCCTATTATACTATTTGATCTTAAAAATCGAATAATATTGGTCAATAGTATCAGTGCCAGAAATTTCGGAATGGAACCCAAAGAAATGATTGGGAAATCAATTCATGAACTTCTGCCTGTTTTAGCAAATGAAATTTGCAGAAGAAATAAAAAAGTTGTCAGCTCTGGAATCGGTTTCGAAGTTGAAGATTTTGTAAAATTGCCAACCGTCAATCGATGGTTCAAAACCAATCTCCAACCGGCCAAAGATGCCGATGGGAATATATATGGTATTCTGGTCATATCAAATGACATTACCGATTTGAAGGAAAGCGAAGAAAGGCTAAAGAAAACTTCGGAAGAGCTTGAAATAAAACACAATGCCCTTCAGGAGAAAAATGTCACATTAAAACAGGTTTTCAGTCATATTGAAGATGATCGCCGTGACACACATGCAAAAATTCAGGAAGAGATGAAAAAAGCTGTCTTGCCTCAAATAAGAAAACTAAAGAAAAAGCTGAGGAATTCATACGCCGGAGAGATTGATACGCTGGAAACCACATTAAAAGTGGTCCTTGCGCAGGATCAGGATAGTTACAGAGCCAACTATGTGACATTGACTGCCCGCGAATCCGAAATATCTGAATTGATTAAAAAAAGTCTATCGTCAAAGGAGATATCCGACAAATTAAACATATCTCTCCCAACTGTTTTCAAACATCGTGAGCAGATCAGGAAAAAACTTGAAATCACAAATAAGAATATTGGGCTGGCAACATTTCTCAGATCACACAAATAAATATACGTAGTCATATACGCAATATACTCCCATTGACGATTCTATTAAAAATGCTTTTCTTCCCGATAACGTTAATGATAGAACGAAGATA
>DAOUVS010000362.1 GCA_030667525.1 Candidatus Zixiibacteriota bacterium
GATACAATTATACAATAATACTCCAAGAAAATGTCTTGACTTTCAGTCGCCGGCAGAATTCTTTTGGGATAAACTGTTGCACTTCAAATGTGAATCCATCTTCCCGCTTTCGCGGGAATGACATTAATAACTATCGGGCCACCGTACCCGACAACTCACCATAAATGTTGCTGGAACTTGACTAATACCGAAAAATAGATTATCTTGTTTTTGATATTAGTGGGTCGTAATCGCTGGGATTATAAAGGCTTTAAATATGGATATTTTTTCTTTTGCCAAAATACTGAGACCTCTTGTTCCAATAATAAGATATTTTCTTAAAAAACTCAAAGTGTATCAAGCGTATTATTCGGTTATCTGGAAAAGTTCCGCCGAATTAACGCCGGAAGATATAATGGGTCAATGGCGGTCAAGAAAGGATAACGGCTTTCGGGAATATTATTATCCGATAAAAGAAGTGGATTTGATCAAGGCGATGATAGAAACCGGTAAACATGTTTTGGTAACTGGCGATTCATTGGCGGGCAAAACCAGAGCGGTTTACGAAGTGTTAAGATCACTTGATGAAGACTATGATTTACTCATTCCCAGGCCAGCCAATGTGGCAGATATTATAGATTATCCAATTCCTCCACGTTTTACTTTCAACAACAGATGTATAGTATTTATTGATGATATCAGTGATTTTGCAAAATATGAATATTTGCCTTCGTTGCTTGATGAGTTCAGTAGGCGTGGTGCCATAATTATTGCCACCTGCCGCACGGGCGCTGAATTAAATTCCTTAAAAGGTAAACTACCGGGTAATTTTTCGTCGATATTTAGAGAGCCAATCGAAATTGATAAAATAACCTATGATATGGCTCAAACAGTCGCCAATAATATTGGCAAGAAAGATACAGGAAGTTTTGACGGCAATATCGGTTCAATCCTTTTGCCCTTGGAACGTAAACAAAATCTTTATATTCGGTTTGGTGAATATGAAAAGGCTATTCTGCGGTCAATTAAAAGACTTTATTTGGCCGGAATATATGACGAAAGAAAAATATTTAATCAAAACAAGATTCGCTTAATTTGTTTAGAAGTTGAAAAAATGGGTTGCGATGAGCCTGTCTGGCTGATGCATCTCAATAACTTAATAAATAGTCTCATTATAAATACTACGAATAATAATGTCTTTATTGAGAAAGTATATCTTGAAGAAGTTGTAACTGATGATATAGATATTCTTGGAAATTTTATACAATTACGGCCATTATTTAATGATGATCCCAATGCTTTATATGATCTCGGCTATGAAGCAAATAATATCGGAGATATTGATTTAAGAAGAGCCGAGTTAAACAGGATTGCGATTTCGGCATATAAACAAGTTCTTACATTCTGGACCTTGGAGAATGATTCCAGAAAATATGCTATGGCGCAGAACAATCTGGGGAATGCCTATGGGACACTTGCCGAAGTTGAGGATAAAGCCGATAACTGTAAAGAAGCAATCAATACGTATACTGAGGCTCTTAGAGTTCGTACTTATGAGAAGTTCCCGATTCAATATGCCATGAC
>DAOUVS010000043.1 GCA_030667525.1 Candidatus Zixiibacteriota bacterium
CGGATATTCCGGCGCTTTTTCTTTGTTTGTTAATCTCAATTCGATTATAATAAGACAAATATTTTAGCAAAGGATTTTAAGATGATTCATAATCCTGTTATTGATGCAATGATGGCTCGTAAATCGATTCGAAAGTACACCGACCAGAAACTATCAGATGAAATAATAGAAACAATTGTCAGAGCCGGACAGCAGGCGCCATTTGCCGCTCAACTTTGCAGTTTGATATTGACCCGCAATGAAAAGATCCCGTTTGGAGCACCGCTTCTATTTACTATCTGTGTCGATTATTACCGTCTCGAAAAAATTATGCAGAAACGAAATTGGAAAACAGTCACCAATGATTTATCACTGCTTGTTTTTGGAATGCAGGATGCCTCGCTGATGGGTGAGAATATGGTAATCGCCGCCGAGAGTCTTGGATTGGGAAGCTGTTATCTGGGTGGAGTGCCGTATGTGGCCGGGAAACTGGCCGAAAAATATAAACTGCCGAAACATGTTTTCCCGCTAGTACAACTGGTTATCGGTTATCCTGATGAAAACCCTCCCCTGCGCCCAAGATACCCAATAGATTTCACAATGTTTGAAGATGAATATCCAGAGATTTCTGAAGAGAAAATGGCCGAGGCGATAAAAGTAATGGACGATGGTTATCAATCGCAAGGTTATTATAAAAATCTCGACGCCAAAATTCCGTTGGAAGTCAAAAAGGAAGAAACGTTTGATTATTCCAACTATGGCTGGACCGAACATATGGGGCGCAAATGGGGACAATGGTTCGGCTCACCACGCGATCTTTTGGCCGAATTTGAGAAATGCGGATTTTATCTGACCAAAGAGAATAAACCCGAATAGGACTAATCCAATTGCCCGTTTATCACATACTTTAGGATATTAACAACTTGCTCAACTGTTTCGGCAACAGCATAGGCGGCGGCATCGATTTCCTTTAGAGCATGAATATCATCAGGATGATGCAGGACAATCAGCGGTGTTCCCGATGCAGCGGCATAACCGGCATCAAAAGCGGCGTTCCATTGTTTGTACTTATCGCCGAAACGAACAATAACGATATCAGCCTCATCAATCAAAGTCCGGGTGCGGATTGCGTTAATTTTGGCAGCCTTGTGGTCTTTCCAGAACTTATCTGACTCTTCTCCCAGAATTTTCTCGCCACAGTTATCGCTCTTCTCATGATCAGTTACCGGGGAAAAGAATTCAACCGGCAAATTTGCTTTATATGCCGCATTTTCAATCTCTTCCCGCCAATTTGAATGAATCTCACCAGAGAGATAAACATCCCATTCTTTTTCATTCATAAACACTTACTCCCGCACTAATAAGACATTTATAGCTTTGACGATCGCCTTGACCTGATCACCTTCTTTGAGACCGAGATCTTCAACTGATTCTATGGTCATCACCGAATTCATAATCGAATTGGCTGGAATTTCAAGTTTGACCTTGCACATCAAACCGCCTTTTTGAATACCGGTAACTTTCGCATCAATCTGATTTCGTGCGCCGTATTTCATTTTGCACCTCTATAACTATTTAGTTTGAGATTATTTCTACATGGACCGTATCGTACAGATCATTGGCGGTATCTTTGATTATCACCGAGGCAGTATCAGATACAAGACCGACTCCCTCAATATAGATAAATGAATTATCATAGCTGTTTTTCTCGATATCAACCACCGTCTCATCGGTGGAATGCCATATATAACTCGGCGGATGGGCCGGCCGGTAGGTGGTTGCTTTCAGTCTAACGGTGCTGTCTTTTCTAATTTCAATATCACTTATCCCATATGGCAGGATTCCGGTAGTGTTAATATACAGCCCGCTATTTACCGAGAAAAAATCCACACTTGAAAATTCATTTTCTATATATCCGGTACTGCTAAGATTTTCATTATCGATTAGTTCCAGTCTTATAGTACAATTGGCGTTTCCTCTGGAAGGACTCATATAATTGAGCCAGTAAAAACTATTTGCCCAGTTAACAATATTGTCTTGAATTGTAACAAATGTGGCAACTATGTTGCTGACACTATCAATATGGTAGTAGCCCCTATTGGCCAATATCTTTAACGCGTTTTCATCAATCTCATTTCCCAAACCAACTGTGATAATGCTTTTCTCCCCGCGAGCATCAAGGGCATCCTGCAAAGTTTTTGAGTGCTGGGTTTCTCGTCCATCGGTAAAAAGGATCATAATTTGTTGTTGAATGGAATCACGAAAAGTATACTCTCCCCAATCATCAAGTCCGGTTATGGTCGAACCATACAAATTGGTAGTGGCCGAACCCACCCCGATGGTGTTTATTGAATCGGTAAGAGATAATACGTCACTGCTAAATTCATGAATCATTAATGCCGAATCGGAAAATTTATATATGGCAAACTCCTGATTTACCGTAATGTTCTCAACCAATGCTATCGCCGCGGATTTTATTTCCTCCAAATTAGACGCAACACTGGCAGAGTTGTCCAACAATAAAACCGTCTTAAGCTTGTAATGAATACTTTCCATTTTCCTGATAACCGGAAACGATTCAGTTGGTGAGTATTCTTCATTATTTTCATAAACCATAAAATCGTCAACCTGCAAATCAGGATTGCCATTGTATCTATCATGGTTGTCAATAATCTGGAACATAATATTAATATTACTGGGTAATTCAGAACTAAAATACAATTCTTCCAATACCCAACCCACATCAGTGCGTGGCGTCACAGAGTTTTCGCATCCGGAAAGAAAAAGAAACAATAACAATAAAAGTATAGCTACCGATTTGAATTTCATCGCAAACCTCCCTTAGTATTTATTGGCACACTCAAATAACCGCATAAAACATATAAATATGTATTACGGCATGCAATAAAAATTAAAAAAGTATATTAGAGTTGATTTTTGATTATGAATTCAATATCCGGATGGGAAATTTTTATTATTCTGTAAATATTCCAGCCAGGACTCAATCCCCATACGACGAACCATCTTTTTGACCCGGCGATACCCCTCGCCATAGAAGATGTTTGGATCATTTTCCAGGCGGTCAAGAACATAAGCAACCTGCTTGCTGCGATCATTCTGAAGCAAAAGATAAGAGGCATAATTACAGCAGCCCTCAGTCAAAGCAGGGTCCATTTCCATCGGCGCCTTGCTATACAGCCAGACATGCATTAACTCATGAGCCATGGTCGCCCGGAAATTATCCCGGGGCATTCCGCTTAAAATATAGATATTAAAATTTCTTGAGATAACTTTGCCCGGAATCGCATTACCCTCAAATTTTGTTAGTCCGGCATAATCTTTATTGCGATCGGGCGAAAGCTGGGCCAGTCTGTTTCTATCTACAAGTTGTAGTTTTGTTTTATCAAGGTTAATCTCTATACCGAAATT
The DNA here is from genome assembly GCA_030667525.1 of Candidatus Zixiibacteriota bacterium. Lineage (GTDB taxonomy): Bacteria > Zixibacteria > MSB-5A5 > GN15 > PGXB01 > JAAERC01. The sequence continues at coordinate 3,409 of DAOUVS010000043.1, forward strand.
TTTCAGCTTCTGTGATATAAAGATCATCGATTTTTCAGCTTCGTGTGCTTTATTAATTGCGCCTTTTTTACAAATCCCACAAATATACCGACTATCATCATATTGAAAGCCGCCCTGCGATGTGGATTCGGAGATATAGCGCCCACAATAGGTACAGATAGGGTCCTTGCCCTGATGATATTTATGATATTTATTCCCCCAAAAATCAATTATGTATTCTCCATCAATCGCCTTCTGACACAAACAACATCGGGGAGCAATAAACTTCTCATAACATTGTTTATGATATATTTTGCCATCAAACTCAAAATACCGGCCCTGTATCGGTTCACCGCACTTTTGGCATTTTGGAACAAATTCTTTGTTAAAACAATTTTCGCAGTAATATTTATTTTGTTCTTTAAAAAACTTTTGATTAACCAATGATTTCGAACACTCAGCGCAGAGAAAATGCTCAGTGTGAAAACATTTATCCTCAACTGTAACGTAATTGGCGTCAGCAATCTCCCTTTTACAATAATCACAAATTGGTTTAGGGCTGGCAAAGGCATTAAAGAAAATCAAGACAGAGATCAATAGTAAAATAAAAACGCCAACTATATGATTATAACTTCTTTGTTGCATCCGGTTCCTTTTGGTTTGTTATAATATAATCGGCTGATATATTAATCAATTGAATGATACATCCAGACATTCGGCTCGATATATTCACCCTTATCAGTTTCGCAGTCTATTGTTATCGGAATCAGAGCACCGTATATCGTATAGGACCCGCTTTCCGGGAATCTCTGCCCTGTCCACTTTTCCCACTCGGCAACGGTTCCGGTTATCCGCATCGACTCGGAACAGCTTTTGATTATCCGCCCGCCATCCTGTTCATGGACACGCATCCAGGCATCAAACGGCAAATTATTCTCATCGCGCCAGTTAATATATTTTTCAATCGGAATCAGTGGATAGAGACTTTTTTGAAACGGCCGCACCGGGGCAATTAAAGTCTTAAGATTATTCGAACGGCCAATTTCTTTCATGATCTGCAGCATTTTTCGGCTAAACCTTTTATCGCGATAAGCAGGATGAATTGTAATAGACAGCGCGCATAAAATATTGGGAGTAGTTCCGACGAGTTGATCATCGAACCCTTTCTGCAAAGCCCAGTCCCAGCCTTTTTCAGGCAAATCATACGGATCACCGTCATAAAAAAGCGGGATACAGTTTCCGGCCGAGATAGCCGCATCGTTTTCATTATCGATCAGGCAATACTGATATTCGGGAAAAGTTTCGTAAAGTCGATTAAAGTATTTATCAGCCACCGAATCATTCAGCATAAACTCCGGCCATGATAGCAGCACTACCTCATCGGCGATTTCCAAAAGGTTTGGATTATCTACCGCAGATATTACTTTGTAGCTTTTATCAGAGTTTTCTAACATTTTCCAGAGGTACCCAACCTTTTTGATTTTTGCTATTAAGACACCAGGCCCATTCGCTTTCCTCTGAAAGAACAGTTAAATTCTCGCCGACTGATACTGTCATTTCAGTAGCATCATAATCAACAGCCATCCGGCAACCGTTTTCGACTTTTTCGGTAAAATTTTCCGGAATCCAGCCGCTGTTTCCATCGGAGGCGGAACACCAGATCCATCCGACAAAATTCGTCTTTTTATCGCTGACTTCCAATCTATCACCTTTTTTGAATTTGAGAGGGTTGGGGAAGTCTGACGTATGGCTTTTAATTACCACCACCGCTATTTCTTTGGAACTACTCATCATTTATTATAAAACAATTTAGTTCAAAAAATCAATTCTAATCGATACCAATTATAAATCCGAAAATTTCTTGGAAATTCTTTCCAGATATGATAGATTCCAATTCAACCAACGCCCGGCAAGACGGGCATATAAAATAACAAGGGAAAGTTTTGGCCTGACAAACAACCGCTTGAGCAAAACCAATTTATCTTTTCAGGAGAAGTAGATTATGAAAATATATTTTATCTTAATCTTATTACTGGTAATCTCAATATCAGCATCGGCTCAAACAGATAAACCATTGCCGCCGGGTGACAGTCCACCGTCAACGATATTTTCAAAAATCGATAATGCCGGAAATGCCGACGACTATGACGACGCCGCATATCTTATTGTTTGCGACTCGGTTGTGAATCGGGTTGATGAAAAGGGCGTCTCAAATATCAGCAGCTATTTGCTTTATAAAATTCTGACCGAAGAAGGTTGTCGGGAACATGCAGTCTTGAAATGGTATTATGAACCGCTCACCAACTATGTCAAAATACTAAAAGTTAATATTATCCGAGGTGACTCGCTTATTCCTATATCGATTGAAACTATCATCGATGTTCCTGCGCCGCAAGCGGCAATATACTGGCAGGATCGTTATAAGCTGCTTCAGCTTCCGCGCTTGCAGGTCGGCGATGGTGTCGAAATTGAATTTTTCAAAAAAGGTTATTCGTATGCCCTGCTCAACTCCAATCAAAACGATTCTGATGAAAAAATTGATTATACGCCGCCAATGCCGGGAGAATATTTTGAGATTGTTGTTTTTAAAGATACCGCCCCGATTGTTTTCAAAAAATATGTTAAAACTCCCGGCTGATAAACGACTGCAATCACAGGTTTACAATGGAGCACTCTTTAGCAGCACCTCTTATAACACCGACACGACCACCTATGCCTGGTGGGGGAAAGATATTTCAGCCTGGGAACCGGAACGGTATCACCCGGATAATACTGATATGTTTACCAAAGTAGTTATGGCTACGGTTGACAGTTGGGAAGCCAAAAGCCGTTGGTTTTTTGATGTCAATGAAAAGCAGTTTGAATATACCGACGCTATCAAAAACAAAGTCGATGAAATCTTTGCCAATGCCGGTGTGACCAACGGTACCGAAGAAGAGAAGGCATTCGAGCTGTTGCATTGGGTCGCCCAGAATATCCGCTACAGCGGACAGACAATGGGTCAGGGCGAAGGGTTCACGCTTCATTCGGGCGAGATGATTTTCGAGCAGCGTAGCGGTGTCTGCAAAGATATTGCCGGGATGCTGATAACGATGATGCGCGCTGCCGGGATGGATTCTTATGGAGCAATGACGCTGGCCGGAGCGAGAATTGATGAGGTTCCGGCTGATCAATTTAACCATTGTGTAGTGGCGCTGAAAAAATCTGACGGACAATTTGTCATGTATGATCCGACCTGGGTGCCATATGACAAAAATATCTGGAGTCTGCTCGAGGCTGAACAGCATTATTTGATCGGATCACCGGAAGGCGAAACTCTTGATAATATTCCATACAGCCCGCCCGAACAATCGCCTCTTATCGTTTCAAACAAAGGCAAATTGCTTGCCGATGGAACTTTTGAGGCGACAATGGAACTCAAATCTGATGGTGCCGTTGATGGCTACTTGCGAGGTCTGTTGGTCTGGTATCCACTCTCGCAAACAAGGAACAAACTTGCGGAATTTTTTAGCAAAGCTGGCGAGCAGATAGAAATTATAGATTTTGAACATGGTGATGTTTTAGATTTTAAAACCGGAATGTGGTGGAAAATAAAATATCGATTACCTCAGTATGCCCGAAAAATCGGCGAGACGTTGGAATTCAAAAGTCCCATGATGCAAATCATTATGAACAATCGCATCTTTTTCAGGGGTGCGTACGAATGGCCCGAAGAGCGAAATGATGACGTCTTTTTGTATTATACCGAGCACATTGAGGCAAATGAAACTATCAGCCTGCCGTCAGGGTATAAGGTAGAAGAACCTGAAGATAGTTTGGAAATTGACGATACTTATGTTTATTTCAAGGGAAGTTGCAAAATGAATAAGAACAGTTTTACAGTAAATCAGATAGTTGATCTTAAACGGCGCCAGATACCACCCGAAGGTTATAAAGGTTTCCGAAAAGTCATAATGGACGGTACCGATTACGCCGCGACAGTTTTCAAGGCCGCGAAAGGTGGTACAAAATGAAATTGATAAATAGGCTTATTATTCCTTATCTGCTGATTATTGGCTATTTAATATTGGGCAATGTTAACGTCTCGGCCCAAATTTCGATTGATGGCGCGGTCGACATTTCAGAACTGATGAAAGAAGCAGAAGCCACCTTGGATATGAATGCCGAAGATGCGGTTATTCTGTTGGACAGCGAAAGAATTCGACTAAACAAAGATAGTCACTATGAAAAATTTGTTCACCGGATTATCTGGATAAATTCCGAAATTGCCATTGGACGTTATGGCGATGTTCGTGTGCCGTATGATGCCTTGCGATGTTCCCTGCATGTTACAACGGTCCGAACCTGGCGCGATAATAAATGGTGGGAAACTGGCCCGGCCGGTATTGTGGAGACGCTGCCCAAAGAACTTCTCGATGCATACGATTACGCCAACATGCGTGAAATGATGCTGCTTCATGAGGGAATTGAACTTCCCTGCATACTGGAAATAGCATATTCTATCGAAGATAAAGAAGCATTTCGTCGCGGTTGGGATGGTAGCTGGACCTTTAATCGGGATGAACCGGTAATCAGATCATGGTTTGGATTCGAATTACCATCAGGCTGGTGGCCCCATATCTATGAATTTCCCGGCGTTCCGGCACCAACAAAAAGAACCGATGAAACCCTCGGATTGGATATATACAGTTGGCAAAGAGGACCGTACGGTGCCAAAACATTTCCTCCTCCGACAAATATCGAAAACAATGAATCATTTATTATCTGGTCAACCTGGAAAGAATGGGCCAGTATCGGAGCGCATATCAGAGTTCAATTCGATGAAGCTGCTATTGGTGATACATATCTAAAGGAACAGCTCGACTCATTATTGGAAGGAGCTTATACCAACCGAGATAAGGCGCGTTTAATTGCCGGATATGTGAACGATAAAACAACCCATATTGACTATGACTGGAAATACTGGTTAACAAGTATGCGTCCGGCGGTAAAGACATTTGAATCAACTTACGGACATACGTTGGATCGGGCCATTTTGGCGGGAGCACTGTTTTCGAAAGCAGGTATAAGTACTCTCCCGGTTCTTCTCAGTCCAAGCTTTGGCGACATGAATATTAATGTCCCCGGCTTAACACAATTGAGCGAACTCGGTCTCTGGCTTTCGGGTGAAAACCTGGCCGCATATTACGACCCAATTTCCAGCGAAATCAAAAGCGGTCCGCATAGTTTTTTCAGTCGTATGGCCTGGTTGGCCGGTAACGATGAAACACCAAACATTCGCATTAATGGAGTTGACAAAACCAGTATCAACGACATCAGAATGGAACTTTCTTATGATGCTGAGAAAAATCGCTTTACCGGAACCGGATATTTTAGCGCCAGCAATTACTTTAATCAGTTTTTGGAGATGGCCGGCATGGACAATGAGGCGTTCGAATATTTTGATAATCTGGTATCATCGATCTTTGAAAATGCAAAACTTACCAGTTGTAATCCGAGTGAGTTTTCCCTTCTTAGAACGGTTTATGGTTTTCAGTTTGAGATTGATTCCTTAACTATCGATAAGGATAAAAGAATTGAGTTGAATCTCGGCGAATCAACCTGCGGAATATTGGCTAACCTTCCGGACAATATTGAGCTCTTTCATAATCAGAGAACTTCACCAATGCGTTTTCCTTGTCTGATGCGTCAAAATATCGAACTAACTATAAATCTGAAGGGGCTTGATCTGATTGCTTATCCGGAAGATAATAAAATTGAAAATGAAATCGGGAAATTTTCTGTCCATTCAACTGAAACTGATAAAAATGGCAAAAAACTGACCGTCGCTCGTTCGCTTATTTTAAATAAAATAGATTACTCCGCTGAAGAATGGCTACAGCTTCGGACACTTCTTTTGGCCGACCGAAATGACGGCAATCGAATAATTCTGCTTAAAGAAGATTAATAATAGATACAGATCAGTCAAAAAAATAAAGGGAGAAGCATAAAACAGCTTCTCCCTTTTTATATCATAATACAATTCTAATAAAATCGAATCGGATTGGATTCCTGTTTAACAGTACCGATATCGCGATGTTCGATTTCAATAACAGCTTTTCCGCCGCCGATTAAAGTTGAATTCTCTTCGGCCTGAATACGGTAACGAATTTCAATACTGTTACCTTCAGGAATATCACCCGAACCGATGACCAGATTATTATTATCATCAAGATCAGCAGATACTTTACGACCATTAACACTGGCACTGCCATCTTCATAAACGGCACCAGCCGGAAGCAGATCTTCAATAACAACTTTGCCCGCTTTACCCGGTCCGATATTGTTAATGGTTATCAAAACCTCCCAGGAGTTAATCAACTCTGTTTCAGATTTTGATTCTGAGGCGAATAATAAAGTATCACATGCGGTCGGTTCCAGTTCTAATAGTGTCGATTGACTCCATTTCTGGCTCAGGTCACCGCTAAATTCTATACCGCCCTTGATAGAACCGCTAAGAATAACTTCGGCACGACGATTTTTCCACCATGAAGCTTCAGTATGTCCGCGATCAATCGGACGAGTCGCGGCAAAACCTTCATAGGTGAATCTTGAACTATCAAGACCATGGAATTCGACAAATCGGTTAATCACCGATCTGGCTCGTTCAGTTGACAGCTCCCAATTGGATGGGAACCGTTTGGTATTAATAGGACGGTAATCGGCGTGACCCTCGACCTTAACATCAAAATCAGGGTACTTCTTTATTGAATCGGCCAAATCTGCTATCGGTGTCAGATCATTTTCCTGCAAGTACACCATAGCAGTCACAAAATGAGCCGCTATCATCTTTATTTCAATTTCACCGGCAGATACAGAGTTAAACGGTCCAATCGATAATTCAACCGGACTGCTTTTAACCGGTGATGTCTTTTTGGTCTCGACATCTATGACACCCTCAAGATGAATATTATTAGTCAGGAAACGGTCGCTATCGAAATTGAGATCATCCATTGAATAATAAACCGATTGTTTCAGATGTTTTTCACCGGGTGAATCTATTGCGTATCGGAGAACTTTACCGGTATCAGATGGCTCCCGAGTATCATCAGCAAAAATAATCTTCCTGGTTTCATCCGGGAACGAGTCAACAACAACCACTTCACCCGGTTGAACTCCAAAACTGCTTTCAATTAATATATCATAATCAATAGTGACACCATTGGAATCGGTTATCATACTGTCACTAAGGCTGGCTGTTTTGGAAACCCGAATCTTCGGCAGAATTGCAGCTTCTTTGGTTATCGAAAGTTTCGGGTAAGCCGGGCAGATGCGGAAAGTCACATACGATTCGCCACCCTCATGAACATAAACGAGAACCGAGCCATCCTGTCCCTCGGCCATTTCATAATTCAACAGATCACGAGTATCGATAGCCACGACATGTTCACCGGCGCGAACAGTTCCAAAGTAAAACATACCTTTTTCATTAACTTTCGAGTTGGAACCATCATCAAGGTAGATGTCAATACCGGTTAACATCAAATCGGAGTCGGCGATATCGTCGTCATCACAATCGACAATTATCTTGCCACGAATAGTGCCCGGAATATTGGTCGATATCACATTAACCCGCGCTATAACATTAATCGTTCTAACCGATTCACCGCCAACTGTACCTGCTGCCCAAGCGGTATTTTCTGCTGATCCTGAAGGAACCGAGGTCCCCAACTGCGTCAGATACTGCAATGTAATCGTCTGACCAGAACCAATAGTGCCGACCAACCAATCGTATGGATTGGTACCGGTCGGATCGGAAATGGCGGCGCCATCTAATATCGAAGAACCTTCGACATAGAAGAAACCAGATGACATCGAGTCGGTCACGATAACATTTTCAACGGCAATATTGGCGATATTGGTTACTGTAACTTCAAATGGGACAAAACTTCCGGCGATAGAGCTGGTTACTTCCGCCCTTTTGGTTATCATTAATCTCGGCGTCTGCAACGATACAATTGCCTGAACCGGCCCAAATTCCTGAGTCGCCCCGGAATTAGTTGTACCGCGAAGAATCGCTGAGTTGACATGCAAAAGCGATCGATCGGCCGCTGATAAAATGGCAACATCATAAACGATTTCTGCCGACTCACCAACTTCCAAAGTCCCCACCGGGATTGATAAAATACTGGTTCCTGTAACTGTAACAGATGTGCCATTAACAGTGGCAGTACCGGATACATATTGGAAATTAGCGGGAAGGGTATCAATAAGTACGGCATCATTGAGAGGACCTGCGCCGTCATTGAAACTATTAATTGTATATGTTACCGTATCTCCCTGAATAGCAATTACCTGATTGACCGTTTTGCTCATAACCATTTCCGGGAAGGTAATAGTCACAATGACCAGATTACTGGTGTCAATCGGAATATCATCTCCCTGGAAGATAACAAAATTCTCAATCGCGCTCTGATTAGGTACCGACTCATCGATTTCAACGCTGAAATGTACCGAACCGGAACTGTTGGCCGGCACTATCGGAATTCTCCACACAATAGTATTGTTAATTGGATTATATAGCCCATAAGTTGAAGCCGAACCGTTGATATAATTTAATCCTTCAGGAAGAGTATCAGCGATAATAAAATTACTAACATCGGCCTGAGAATTATTGGTATAAGAGATCGTATAGGTCAAAGTATCGCCGATAGTCACCTGAAACTTATCAACCGATTTAACAACCGATATCATTTCCCGCAGAACCGTTGTTCTGACAATATTTCCATCAATTATAGTCGGTTCAATGATAAAGCCCTGATTCGATATAATCGCAGCGTCAGGAGCATCGGCATCGACCCTGACACTAAATCGATATGTCACTGATTGATTCTGCATCAGTGAACTAATTGTCCAGGTCAAACTACCATCGGTACCATCATAGACTGCACCACCTGTTGCTGAACCGGCAAGATAGGTAGTCAGATTCGGAATCGTATCGGCAAAAACGATATTGTTCAGCGTTTCTGAACCGGTATTGGTAACAGTCAGATCATAAGTCAGAACATTTCTGGGAGAGGTATAGGTATCACTGACTCTCTTAAATATAGTCAGATCATCCTCACCGGTCTTGATATCAATCACCGTTGTTACCTGATTGGAATTGACCGTATCAAGAGTGAGATATAATTCTGAACCATTGAATTTCCCAGGGACAAATTGCTCAACCGGTAAAGCGGCATACCCGATATTAGTGATCTGCGTCCCCTGTTTGGTAGTACCGTCAATTTTAACTTTGAAAGATAAGTCAATCGAGTGCCCCGGAGCGATCGAACCGACCTGCCAATCCCAATTAACCTGATTATCGGTTGCATCATAAGTACCACCAGCGGTAGCACTACCATCGACATACGAGGTAAATTCAGGCAGTTTGTCCCAGGCAATAATCTCTATAATTGAGGTGCTACCGGTATTGGTAAACTCAAGACTATAGGTTAATATGCTACCGGGTGAGGCGATCAGTGAGTCCACCTGTTTGACAATCTTAATATCCGGCACCGGAGTTTCTAAAACAATGGTTTTGGCAGTATCGGATAGTTTGCTATCATCAGGGAACAGAATCGAACCGATATTTTCAATTTCGGTCTGGCTCGGAGTGCCATCATTAATGACGACCTTAAAGGTCAGATCGGGTGATGATCCACCAGCCGCAACAGAAATGTTCCAGTCAACTATTCCGGCCTGCGCACTATAAACGCCGCCTTCAGTCACGGAACCGTCAACATAAGTAACATTCTGAGGAATCGGGTCCGTTACCCAGACAGCCTCATCGGCAGCTTCACCACTGTTGGAGACCGATAATGTATAGGTCAAGGTGTCACCGGCGTAGGCTGTTGGTTTGTCAACAGATTTGGTAATATCAAGATTTGGTGATGGACCTGCCAGTATGGTTGTCAAAGCGGTATCCGACTTAAAGGTTTCATCGGGATATAATATCGAACCGATGTTCCTGATTATTGTCTGATCGGGGGTTCCTTTATTTAATAATACTTTAAAGGTCAGATCAGGTGACGACTCACCCGCCGGAACAGAGATATTCCAACTGACCGTTTCAGAATTAGCATTATAATCACCACCACCGGTAACCGAACCGTCAACATAAGTTGCATTCTGAGGAATAGGGTCGGATACCCAGACATCCTCATCGGCGGCATCACCGGTATTGGAAATTGATATTGTATAGGTCAATGTTTCACCGGCATAAGCTCTGGCAAAATCAACAGTTTTGGTAATATCAAGTTTTGGCGCTGTCTTTACCATCACTGTCGTTTTTGCCGTATCGGAAATCTTGCTTTCATCCGGCATTAATATTGAACCGATATTCTCGATCTCGGTTTGTGCTGGTGTTCCAGCATCTATTGACACCTTAAATGTCTTAGTCGAGGTTGCACCTGCATTCAGATTATTAATAATCCAGCTCAGGCGCTTGCTACCTGCATCATAAGTGCCATCCGCTGACGAACCAACAATGTAAGTGATATATGAAGGTACAATATCTTCAACATCAACAACTGCGGCATTGGCATCACCGGTATTGGAAATCACCAACGTATATGTCAGCGTATCACCGATAAAAGCTGTTGCCTTATTCACACTCTTGTCAATTTTAAGATCTGGCTTAGGAGTAGCCAGAATGGTTGTTTTGGCGTCATCAGATTTATTACCATCGGGAAGAATAATTGTACCGATATTAACTATCTCTGTCTGAACCGGGGTATCTGAGTCGATAACAGCTCTGAACGATCTACCGACTATAATACCCGGTTTGATGATATCAATCGACCAGTTTAAAAGATTATTATTAGCATCATAATCACCATTCGACGCCGAACCAGGAATATAAGTTGTATGGTCTGGTATATAATCTTCAAGTTTCACATTGCGCGCCGTTTCTTCACCGATATTCGAAATTGAAAGAGTATATGTCAGTGTATCACCGGCAAAGGCGGATGATAGATCAACTCTTTTGATAATGGTCAATTCCGATTGCGGTGATGGCAGCACGGTTGTTTTAACATCATCTGATTTTTTGCCATCAGGAAGAATAATCGAGCCGATATTTATTATCTCGGTATTATCCGGAGTATTTTTGTCGATCACCGCCCGGAAACTGAGATAGGCAGGGTGCCCCGCTTCGACATAATTCACCCTCCAGGTCAGAAGCTCTGATGCGGCATTATAACTTGCACCAAATGATGAACCTGGGACATAAGTTGTGAACTCAGGAATATAATCTTCAACATTAGCATCTTCTGCACCAATTGCGCTCATATTTGAAATAGTTAATGTATAGAGAAGAGTATCTCCGGCATAAGCAGTAGCCTTATCAACTCTCTTATCGATATTGAGTTTTGGAACAGTATATCCCGAGACAGTAGTTAAGGCCTCATCCGAATCAGGAATACCGGGAGCAGTCACAGTACCAATATTTTTGATAACTGTCTGCTCAGCGGTTCCGTCGTTAATAACCGCCCGGAAACTGAGATATGTTTCCTGGTGCGAATTCAGACTACTTATTGTCCAGCTTAACTGATTCAGTGTGGCATCATAACTTCCGCCAAAAGCGGTGCCCGGAACATAAGTAGTATGTTCAGGAATATTATCTATAACATTAATATTCTCTGCAGTCACTGCACTGCCATTCCAAACTATTAATGTATAGGTCAGCGTATCCCCGGGATAAGCGGTAGCATTGCTAACCTGTTTTTCTATATACAATCTTGGATCAATACTAGCCGAAACTTCCGTTCTGGCATCATCTGAGTCATTGCCACTCTCGTGAGTAACAGTTCCGACATTGACAATCGTTGTCGCAGATTGTATCCGTTTATCAATAACTGCTTCGAAGCGCAGATATACTACATCCATACCAAGCGAAACAGTTGGCAAATTCCAACTCAATTGATTTAGAGTCGCATCATAACTGCCGCCTGAGGAGGCACTGCCCGGAATATAGGTCGTATACGGCGGAATAATATCGGTGACCTTTGCATTCTCGGCGGTTTCTCCGCCATAGTTTGAGATATCAAGATAATAGGTCAGGGTATCACCCGGCTGAGCCGACGATTTACTGACACCTTTGTCAATATATAGTCTCGGACCGGGGTGAATTGAGACATCGGTTTTGGCATCGTCCGAATCAGATTTATCGTCATAGGTAACAGTACCAATATTAACAATAGTTGTCGGAGAGCTTAGTTGTCTATCAATAACAACTCTGAATTGCAGCATTGAGACATCATAACCTTGAGGAACAGTCGGCAGATTCCAACTCACCTGATTTAATGTTGCATCATAACTGCCGC